>CAYTTD010000037.1:0-9249 GCA_964440595.1 uncultured Gaiellales bacterium | reverse complement strand
TAAAACCTGAGCGCTCGGATGATTCGCTCAGGTAAGCGCGTCTTGCAAAAGACACATACCACCCCAAACCCAAAAACCAGATAAGCGTTGCGACTACCCCTTGAAACCGCCGCCCTAAAATGAACGGAACTTGTTCTCAAGATAGGAAACGAGATGCTTGATTGAAACAGGTTCGTTCGTTGCATGCTCTACCGTTTTCCAACTGGTGAATGTACGGCCGTACCTATTGAAGTGTTCATCGAGCCAGGCACGCAACGACGCGGAGCCACCACTCTGACGCATCTCGACGTCGATAATGTTACCCGGAAGTGCCCTATTTGCAGCAGCAAGCAGCTGAGCCGCATATATGTTGCCGAGCGCGTAGGTTGGAAAGTATCCCCACTGGCCGAGGCTCCAGTGCACATCCTGCAAACACCCCTGAAAATCATTGTCAGGCCGCACGCCCAGGTACTTTTCACTAGCCGCCCCCCATGCTTCAGGCAGGTCTTTGGCGCTAAGCTCACCATTGATCATGCGCCGTTCAAGATCAAAGCGAAGGAAGATGTGAAAGTTGTATGTAACCTCGTCCGTGCCCAGCCTGCGGCAGGGGTGTTCTGCCGTGTTCATGCCGACATACAGCGCATCAGCATCGCCGTCTCTGTAGATGCCGGGAAAACCCTCCACAAGGCGATCTGCCAACCAGTCACTGAACCCGCGGCTTCGCCCGATGAAGTTCTCAACGAGCCTTGACTGCGACTCGTCAGCGCCCAGGCCGGGGGCGCGAGCCAGCGTATGCGGCACGCCAAGCCTCGCAAATGATTGTGCATAAATTGCGTGACCCGCCTCATGTAAAGTGCTGTGCAATCCTTTTAGCCACGACGTCTGATGAAAGCGGGTTGTCATGCGCACGTCGCGGGGCCCAAGCGTGTGGCAGAAGGCTCGATCTGAGTCCACAACACATCCCGCAGCAGAGTCAAACCCGACGGCATCCAGAACATCTCTTTCAAGACTCCGCCGGCCATCGTCGTCTAGTGGGCGCATCATGATCTGCTTACCCTCTGATGGAATCAATGACTTCAAAGGTTCAAGCTGCTCTGCAAGATCAGTAAACAGGTCATTGATCACTCGCGCATTTACACCTGGTTCCCATAAACCACACAAAGCGTCATAGGGCTCGTCAACATAACCAAAGTGTTCTGCAGATTCACGGGCAAGGTCAAGGATTTTTTCAAGCTCAGGCAGAAACACCGAGAAGTCGCCTTTTGTAGCATCTCGCCGCGCCTCTGCCCAAGCTGACCGGGCGTGAGAAGCGGCTTCTGCAAACCTTGACGAAAAGCCTGCGGGGAGTCGATCGGCGAGGTCAATATCGGCTGATACTGCTCGAACTTCCGGGTGATCGGCTCCGACCTCATCAACTGCGGATTCCAATGCTCGTTTGAGATCCACCGAGGTCAACGCATCGTGGTGCAGACCAGCAATGAAGCCCCTCTGTTCAGCGCGCCACGCGCCAGCGGCACTGGCGCGCGCCACACGATCATCCCAATACAGAACACCCCCGATGGACTCAACAATTGCAACTTGCCTGAAGGCACTTCTCAATTGGTCAAGCGCAGGACTTTGACTCATTGCCCTGCGGCATGTTCGCCAGCTTTGATTCGACCCGCCATCGCAAACGCGGCATCAATGTCTATCGATCCATAACCGGTTCGGTAGTCCCGACCAGGTTCACCCAAATCATGTGCAGTGCTAGAAAGCGCTTGTCTGATCTGCGTCATTGTGAGATCGGGATACTTCGAGAGAAGTAGCGCTATGGCACCGCTCGTTATTGCACTCGAGAGCGAGCTGCCAGACAATAGGGAGTAACCGCCATCTTTGAGAGCCGCAACCACGTTGTCTCCCGGAGCAACAAAATCCGGCTTCGGAGTCACTCCCCCGGGCACACCTTTTACCGGCCCTTGCGCTGAACGGGGACTCACCCTGCCACGCTTATCGGTAAAACCGACTCCAATAACTTCTTTGAATGACGCAGGCTCGATAACCGTGCCCTCACCTCGCCGACCACCGTTGCCCGCTGCAGCCACAGGAATTATTCCCGCAGCTTCATATGCCTTCATCACTGGATGGAGAACGAGGTGCTCGCCATCACCGCTACCAAAACTCATGTTGACGATGTCTGGAGCGTAGCGTGCGTCCGCATTACGCCCCGTCTTGTCTGTCGGCGCCAACATCCACCCCAGCCCCTTCAGCTTGGTAAGGATGCTGCCCTTGCCTTCACCAAACACGCGCGCACTGATGAATTTTGCACCTGGTGCCACGCCCGTCTGAAATGCTTTGGTACCCCCGACCGCAACCGACGCTGTGTTGGTGCCGTGGCCCCACCCATCGTGAATCGAATCCGATGTGCCTGTTGCGTCATAGAAATTGTAGTTGTCGTCAAACCTTCCGCCTTCACGAAACCCTCGGTAGTGTGAGGCAATAGCCCTGTGTGTGACGTCGGCCCCAGAATCAACGAAACCGATGGTAACGCCTCGCCCATCGATACCCTGTTGCCACAATTTGTCTGCGCCGATCGCATGTACCTGCCAGGCCGGTCGCTGCTTTTCTGTTACCGGATCGGCCTGAATTACCTTGCCGCGATGGTTTGTGTCGGTTCCCGGTGGCACCGCTCCGCCAGCGTTTCGCACCTCTTCAATCGACTTGCCGCGCACGATTGTGCCGAGGCCCTCTATGCCGCGAATCGCCTGCCATGCAGCGGTAGCTACAGCTTCAGGTGCGTTCAGAACCACTGCGCCGGTGTTCGGGACAAACTCCCATCCGGCCAGAACTCCTTCACTACGCAGTGCAGCCAACTGCCCCTCGATCGACCTGCGGGCTGCACGCTCAGCACCGGCAAACCATTGCCATGCGGCGACCTTTCGATCAGCGCCGCGAGGCATCGCCAGCAAATCCGCAGGAGCATCGGGCAGCTTCAGCACTCCCACCCAGGTACGCAGCTGCGAAGCAGATGCCCCCTGAGCAGCCACGCGAGGCGCATATGTACCCGTGTAATGACCCAACGATTACTCCAAACCCAACTTCTGCTTTCGCCCACCCAACGGCGAATGCTGAAGTATGGATTCTACAGCACCAATCCCCTGCGAAACAAATACTGCTGGAACCCTCGATAAAAGGTTGGTGTGAAATCGGGGAAACCCAACTGAATATCAGTTGTGATTTGCATCAGGGATTAAAGGGATTTCACTTCTGAACTGAAGAGAATTGACTGGCCTTTGGCTAGTGGGGCTCATTGTATATGGAAGCTAAAACAGGTATTCAAGCAGGGATTTTGGTGAGCAAGCTCGCCCAAGCTGGCAGTCCGGCTGCCGCGCACCTTACCAGCACCGTCACACCGCTTGGCAAGGGCATTCAACACGGCCTGGCAACCCCGATCATGCTAGATCAAGTGCGAATGATCGACGGAATCGCATATCTTGGCTCGATGCCGCTTGGTGAATCAGCAACAGTGATCGGGTGGAACGTCAGACCACACCAGATGGCACATCTCAGGCAGCTCGAATCCCAGGGCGTACGAGTGTTGAACAAGCCCGAGGCCATCAGCGCCACTGCACAAAAGGGAACGATGACCGAGGTGCTAAAAAGGGCGGGCCTTCCCCACGTTGAAGGATCCACCGTTCGCCTCAAGGCTCACCTTGAGGAGGCCGCCTCCAAGCATGGCTTCCCATTCAGGGTTACTGGCGGCTACTCGTTCTCACAAGCGGTGCCGCATCGCGGCGAAGGATGGATGGGCTGGAGTGGGTCAATCAGACCACAAACAATTCGCAACCAGAACCAGCTTGAGATATTTGCAGCCAAAAACCTCGACGGAAAAAGACTGTTCCTCGTGCAGCCGCATGTTGAAGGACCCAAGTTTCAGATAACAGTGGCTGGCAACACCATTCTGGATTCTGGCCGAGGTTCGGTCGAAATGGGCGGAGTAACCGAGCAGGAGAAGGCACTGGCGCTTGCGACGGTTCAGAGCTTTGGCCTTGATGCGGGCTCTGCGGTGTTGGCAAGAACCCCAGATGGTCCGCTGGTGCTTGATGTTCACTCAACGCCTCGACTCCTGAAAACGCGCCTTGAAGCCCTACGAACTTCTCCGAAGCTGACAGCAGCGCTCGATGGAGCACCAGCGCGAGAGCCATGGATGCCACAGGCCGTGATGGCAGAGCGCACGGGCATCGGCGTGCTGAACATGGGCACCCGCCCGGGCAAAAATATTTCACGCGTCATGGCCGAGATAGAGCGGCGTGGCGCGCGAGCCGAATTCATATCGATGCCAAATCTCGAGGTTCATGCCAATGGGTCACTCACGCATTTTGGCAAGCCGGCGCCGAAGGTTGAGACCTTCCTGACACGCACCGGCGCAGTTATAGATGACGAGTCGCTGCTCAAGCTTAAGTGGCTAGAGGACACTGGCCACGATGTGGTTAACAATGCCAAGGCAGTCTCGCCTGTTCGAAACAAGAACACGGCCGGCCGGGTCTTGGCAAGGGCTGGTATTCCACACCCGAAGACCATGGAGGTCGCAGGGGTGCGCGACGCGGAGAAAGCCATTGGCCTGATCGGCTCGCCGATGGTTTTGAAGAACCCTGCTTCCAGCGAGGGCCGCGGCGTAATGTTCCTCGGTACTGACGACGCCGTACGCGGCATCGCCGAGCTGTTCGAACACAAGACCGAAGGGTCGGCGCTTGTTGCCACATCTGCTCACGGCGGCAGCAAGAAGATACCGGTCGCCACTCGCGAGGATGCCGAGCGCGCAATTCACGAGCTAGGCAACACGGTGCTCGACACCGACCCTGCAACAGGGTGGAACATCCTTCGCATCCAAAGCCCGATAACCCTCACGGACACAGCAACCGGAAAGAGCACAACGGTTGATCGCGCCGTGAGCGTGCTTAGCATTCGCGATGCCTTCACTGACGCAAAGCCAGGTGCGGTGCTCAAGGCAGAGCCCTGGTACATGGAGGCCGCGGGTGTAGACAAGCGCGTGCACGTGATGTTTGACGAAGCTACCGGCAAACACAGGGTGATCGCAAAGATGCAGAGGAAGGCCGCGCCGAACGTATATGGCGAGGCGCGCTCAAACCTGAGCCTGAACGGCAAGGCATCCGACATCGACTTGACACCGGAAGAAGAGCAGGTTGCGATTGCTGCCGCAAAGCGGTTCGGTTTGAAAATCGCCGGGGTTGATCTTCTCGCGACGAAAAACGGACCAGTGGTTCTTGAGGTGAACATCTCACCTGGCCTCGACATTGAGCACACCGTCGGGCCAGTCGCAGACCAGTGGGTCGACATGATCTTTAAGAGAGTTGAGAAACTGCAAAGAGGAACAACCAAGGGGACGAGATAGATGAGTGGCATCGATGTTGCAAACGCACTTCGCACGTGGACCCGTACGGGTACCAATTTCACCGAGCGAGCTGCCCTTGTACAGGCACAGAGGAATATGCAGCACAACATGCTCATGAAGGAGGCCGCTGAATCTGGTGTTCTCATTTCCGACGTGTTGGGCGCCCGAGCGATGCTTGGCACCACAAGCCTGAAGGACGTTCCCGCAGCCGCTGTATCAGATGCCATGCGCGCCGCGCGCGCTGTTCAACGCCGCGATGTTGCTGTACTGCTAATGGGTAAACCCCAGGGGCTTGGCAGCCACCTCTCGCTAACGCAGGAGCTGATGGCGCGCGGCGCAGAGCCTCGAATCCTCGATGCCCGGCGCATGAAGTTTTCTGGAGACACACTTCTTTATCGCGGCCCGGACCCGGATGACGCCTATATGCCTATAGCAATTCCTCAGGCCATAATTCCGCGAGGTGCTGCAGGCAGGGTCGTCGAACAGCTTGAGGCAGCCGGGGCACATGTGGTGAACCGCTCTCAGACCAAGGCCGTAACGCTTGACAAGAGCCTTCAGGCAGAGCTGTTTGCCCAGGCGGGAGTGCCACACCCTGAGACAATTCCACATGTAACATCGTGGGATGACCTGCGAATGGCAGTTGACCACTTTGGCTTCCCGGCTGTTGTAAAGAACAACAATGGTCATGGCGGAAACGGAACCTGGATCGCACGCGACGCCGAAGGTCTCGAAAAGATTGCCTCTCGAAAATTCCACAAAGACGGAATGCTCGCCCAGGAATACATTGAGATGGGCAGCAGCGACTACCGCTACACGACGATGCGCAACGTGCACGGTGACGTGGATCTCGTATCAGTTCACAAACGCATTGGTGAAAACGGTAACGCCAACTCAGGCAACAGCGAATACGTGCGCGTACCACTGGACGAGGTGGATCCAGTGCGCAGGCGCGCAGCCATCGACGCAACTGAAGCTTCAGGCCTGGACTATGGTGGTGTTGATATTGCAGAGACCTCACGGCCCGTTGTCGTTGAGATTAACGGCACGGGTGGCATTCCTGAGCACGATCTGCCACTTCCATACGCCGAGCACTCCATCCCCAAGCTTGCTGACTGGGCAGTCTGGGGCCAGAGACTTTAGGCCAACAACACCCGTAGAGCCAATCACTTCTGCTACTTACGGAAGCGGCGGCGCTTGCCGTTAACGACTTCGCAATCGCTCGCGATCCTGTCATTTGAGTCGGCCTTGACAGAGTCGTCACCCGCGCCACACTTGATGCGATCCTTTGCGCGCTTCTTCTTCGCCGGTGTCGACACCTTCATGTCAATGAAAGCAAAGCCGAAGGATCTCACCGTGCGTGCGGTGCGCCTTGAACGCTCCCGCGCGTCGATCGTGTCATCACCTGCGCCCGCATTGATGTCGTCGCTACCTCTACCACCGATGATCCTGTCATCACCGGTGCCACCGTCCAGGTCATCGTCTCCGTCTCCACCCTCTATACGATCGTCGCCGCGGCTACCATTGAATCGGTCATCGCCTGCGCCTCCAACCATGTGGTCATTTCCGTTACCACCGTTGCCGACGTCATTCCCGGATCCACCACGGATCTGATCGTTGCCACTACCCCCATTCAAGGTGTCATTACCGGCACCGCCATCAAGCTCGTCATTGCCGGCACCGCCATCAAGATCGTCATTGCCAATACCGCCGTCGAGCTCGTCGTTACCTGCGCCCCCTTCGAGCTCATCGTCACCGCCGCCTCCGAACAACTCGTCTACGCCATTATTGCCGAACAGATCATCTGAGCCATCACCACCGTAGATATTGTCATCACCCTCACCGCCACTGACGTTGTCGTCGCCAGCGTCACCGTAGAGATCGTCACTGCCTTCGCCGCCAAAAAGCGTATCGTTATCATCGCCCCCGTAAAGGTCGTCGTCACCGACCCCACCGTCAATCACGTCGTCACCGCCGCCACCTTCAATGACGTCGATTCCGAGGCCTCCTTCAATCTGATCGCCACCGCCGGTGCCGTCGATGTCGTCATTGCCTCCGCTGCCGAAACACTCACCGCTGACGACCTCCATTCCGGCCGGAATTTCGGCTTGAACACCCCAAAGATTAGAGCAGTTGTCACCACCGACAGTTGATCCGCCGGCACCACCGGAACCACCAGCGCCACCGCCGGCGCCACCACCGCCGCCACCCGCAGAAGGAATGGCAAGCTCGCTACTGGTTGCTGTAATGGATCCCGCTGCATTTGTAGCTGTAACGACACAAGTTATTGCGGTGCCAAGGTCGCTATCGGTCACGGTGAACATGTCTGCTGTTGCGCCAACAATATCTGCGCCGTCGCGCTGCCACTGAAATGCAAACGTAGGCGATCCGTCCCAGGTGCCGGCACTGCATGTGAGTTCGCTTCCCACCGTGGCGCTACCGGATATCGAGGGCAGCTCGCTGTTGGTTGGCAACGCCACGATCTCTACAGGGTTCGACTCCGCAGACGCAACGCCACCTTCGCCTGTAGCGGTCACCGTGCATGTGACACTTGAGCCTGCATCACCGCTTCCGGGGGTGTAAGTTGAGGAGTCTTCTCCGGCTATGACTGTGCCAGCCAGACTCCAGGAATAGCTGTAGGTGGTTGGCGAACCGTGCCAAGTTCCATCACTACAGCTAAGTGTCTCTCCAGGCGCTGGCACGCCGGTAATTTCGGGATTAACCGTAACCTTGGGAGTGCCCAGGAATTTTGCGAGCACGATGTCTCTGTCACCTAGACCATTAACTCCGTCACCCGCCACGATGATGGCACCTGTGTCATCGATTTCCAATGCCCTTGCTCTGTCTTCATTGGTTGTTACGGTCTCCAACAGGTCGTAACCGTCACCAGACGCAAATGTCGTGTCCAGCGAGCCATCCGCACCAAACCTGGATACTGCAAAATCGTTGTTGGTGCCGTTGTGCCCTGCGCCAACCGCGATCGCTGAGCCGTCGGTGTCAATGTCAACGTCAGAAGCCTCAGCACCGTTGTAAAGGTGGCTGCTGGCAATACCATCGCCGCTATAGCCTGTATCAAACGCACCACCGGTCGTAAATCGCGCTACAGTGAACTCGAGCATCGTTGACGCAGCGGTGTTCACACCACCGACATATATGCTTCCATTTGCGTCAAGCTCAATTGAGTGTGCCGTTGCCGATGTTCCAATCGCCTCGATGTGGGTGCCGTCTGATGATCCATCATTGCTGAAGCTGGTGTCGAGTGTGCCGTTGCTGGTGAATCGGGCCAACGCAAAGTGCTCAACGACAAGGTTTGCGTAGCCAACGGCGACGATGTCACCATCTGACTCAATCGCAATATCGTTGACGTAGTCATTGCCAGCAACTACTGAAGTCGTTACCTTGCCATCGCCCGAAAATGACGGATCAAGGTCTCCGTTGGCGTCATACCTGGCGATCGCAAAGTCGCTGTTCCCGCCGGTTTCATAGGAGCCAGCGACCAGAATGGATCCGCTTGTAAGCCGCTTCATTGCCATCACAAGATCATTCGAAGCGGAAAAGTCTGTTGTCACCATTCCATCTGCATTAAACGTTGCGTCAAGCGCCCCCGTGTCATCAAACTGAACCAGGAGAAAGTCGTCATTGCCTCCGGCCTGGGTTGATCCTGCTGCAATGATCTTTACGGCGCCGTTGTCCTCAAAAACCTCAACGTCGTCAAACGTGTCATGATCATTGAAATCGAAGGTGTAGATACCGTCACCTGCAAAACTGGCATCCAGGGTACCGTCAGAATTGAATCGCGCAGCGAGAAGGTCGTTTTCAGCGCCATTGAATGAATAGCCGACCGCAACAATCTTGCCGTCTGGCTGCAGCGCCATGTCGGTTAC
>CAYTTD010000036.1:0-9417 GCA_964440595.1 uncultured Gaiellales bacterium | reverse complement strand
TTCTGGCTCTTGAGGTGTGCGGGACTGTTGAAAAGATGGCGCGGCTCCATTCGCGGGATCTGCAGCACCTTCTTTTCTCAGCACAGCGGAATTTTCGCCAATGTAAACGGTGCCGTCTGCCGCAACGGCAAAGCCATGAGGTCTGGGGTAATCGCCACCGTTTACCCTGATATCGGCCTGCTCGAGGTAGGTGCCGTCTGCCGTGAATCGCATGACCTGCTTGCAGGTTGTATTGACTACATAAACATTGCCGGCTGCATCCAATGCGACGTCGTAAGGTGCGGCAAACTTTCCGACCCATGCACCAAAGTCGCAGTATCCTTCGCGATCGGGGTTGTTTAGCTCAGTGCCGCCCCACCCCTCGCTCGGGTTCACAGCATATGAACCGTCTGATTGGCGATTCCAGACCTGGATGCGGTTGTTGCCTACTTCGACGGTGTATACCTTGGATCCGTCTGGTGTAACTGCCAGACCGCCGATCATCCAGTAAAAATAGCCTGGTTGCCAGGTGTGCCCCCACTCGCCAAATCTGGTGATCAGGGTTCCGTCGGGCGCATACACAAGCACTGTGTGGGCGTTGTTTGGTGACCAGGCTCCATCAGCAAGATAGAAGTTGCCACTGTGGTCGACAGCGGCAAATCCGCCGCGGGGTTGAACCGGCGACCCGTAAACAGGGTACCCCTGCGGACTCCAGTTTGTGTCAATTGACCATGAACCGTTCGCTGACTTTGCAAACCGCCTCGGCTGGGCGCCTGGTGCCACTGCGTAAAAGTATCGGCCATCGCTGGTTGGAACAACCTCGGTGATTGCACCTCCGGTGTCTACCTTCTCAATGAACTCTCCCTGGTAGTCGTAGATGCCTACGGTGCCTTCGCAGGGAATGTAAAGGCGTCCTTGTGCATCAAAGGTTCCGCTGTTGTATCCGCCCCCGCAGCCAGGCCAATCACTCTTCCGCCAGGAAAATTCCGCACCCATCGCATTGGAAGGTTGTGGTGTGCCGAGTGCCGCAATAATCAATGGCAAAAGAGCTGCCAGGATGAGAACAGGCAGTGACACAATCCTTTTTCGGCGCGTCTTCACAGCTTCAATGGTTCCCGTTTTTTCAGGAAGTATGCGTGGGCCAACTCACACTGGCTTTGCCTCCCCAATTCAAAGGGTAGAAACAGGATCAATTGATTTTCGCGATACAGCGGTGGGAGAACAAACATCATTTCCGGGGAGGAACCATGATTAATCCAACCGCTGGTGGGCCTGCGGCTGCAGGTGCAGCACCCGGTTTCGCTGCTGCTGCAGGGAAATCTGACGTGGCCGACGCTCTTGCACAGAGCGCGCAAACCGCAAAGAAATTCAATCCAATGCTGCTTGGTGCAGGAGCTCTTGCGCTTGCAGCGGGTACATACCTCCTGTTCTTCAGGGATCGCGGCGGTGATAGCCCCGCGAAACAGGGCGCGGAATTGAATGGCAGTGAGGGGGGCGTACCCACACAAGAGGGGCCGTCGGGGCCACCTGTTGAGGGTGATCCGTCTGCGGATGTGCCAGGATCTGCTGAGGCGCCTGCAGGATCATTTCCGACTACCGGTGAATTTCCAACCAGCATGCCTCCTCAGACTTTGCCGGGAGTTCTTCCACAACCTTCTGAGCAACCGGGAGCCATGCCCGGATATCCGCCACCCGGCAATTCGCCGGCCAATGTCGGCTACTATCCGGATTCCACGGATTGGGGTGACTCAGGTTCCGGCAATGGCAGTGGCCGACCCGGCTCTTCAACAGATTGGCCCAGTGGCCCTGGTAATGGCAGTGGCCGACCGGGCTCATCCACAGACTGGCCGTCAGGACCCGGTGGCTACCCGACACCGGGCCCGTCGCCGTATCCGTCCCCGTACCCATATCCAGGGGTGCCCGGCAATGGGCATCCGTCTGCGGGATTGAATTCGCGTGACTACAGCGCCGCTGTGATGGCAAAGGCATACTCAACCTCGCCGAATTGGGCGACCACCGAGAAGCTGCGCCAATCAATGGATGCGTTCATGCGAAATCCCGGTGATGGTACGGTCGTCGGGGCGATCCTCACTGATGCCTGGGCTAACTCCGATCGTAACTTCCAGGTCAACGAGATCAGAAACAGTTACGAGTGGTTCCGCGGCGTAACAGCAGGTGATCCGGTTGCCGGAGCCTTGCTGGCAAGTGCATATGCGACATCTTCACGCGATTTCAGCAAGACATCAGTTGAGAATGCCTATCGCGACTTCATGTACACGAGCGGTGCTGACGCAAGAACATCTGCGCAGCTCGTAACTGCGTTTACGGGCACTCCGCATGACCTCTCGAAGCGTGACATCAGTGACCGCCACCGAGGATTCCAGTATGAGCTCGGTGTTGATACCTATACCGCTGCCGTGCTGACACAAGCCTGGGCAACATCGCCGCAGAACTTCAGTGCGCGTGACATTGCCTCAACGTTTGACGTCATGCGTGACACAGCTCGGGTTGACAACGCAACCGCGGCAGAGCTCACCAGTGCCTATGCCAACTCGCCATCAAATTTCACCGGCCACGCCATACGCAGCCGCTTTGATGAATTCAGGTATGAGTACTAAGCTCGGGGCGTCGGTGTCTTGAACGCGCAGATGCGTAGTAAGTCGCATATTCCTGAATGACGGGGTGAGTTGGTGAAACACCTTCCGTAACCCACGCCGTTATCTGGGAGTTGATCTGATCGAAGTCGTGATGGTCCAGCCAACCGAGTCGTTTGAATGCTGCTGAGTTGACGCTAAGCGGCTTACCAGGAATGTACTTTGTGAAAGGGCGTATGTCGCGCACAACGGCGGCGCCCGCTGCAATCATGCACCATGCGCCGATTACGCTGCGTTGATGAACAACTACTCCCATACCAAGGTTGGCATTTTCAAGCACCTGAACGTAGCCTCCAAGATGGCAGCCCGCACTTAGGATTACGCCGTCATGGAGGTGTGAGTCATGAGAGATGTTCGCACCTTGCATCAGGTAGCAGTTACTGCCAATCACTGTTGCCTTTGAGGCGAGAGGTTTTTGAATCGCACTGAACTCGTGGATGACGACATTGTCTCCTATCAATACGCCGGCTCGAGGATCAATATCGCGGTAGGCATCAGCTGGGCGTGCTCCCAATATAACGTGTGGGCCGATCTCGCTGTTATCACCGATTTCGACGGGCCCAGAGACCACTGTGAAAGGTCCCAAGGTTGCAGAATCGCTGATTTGGATTGCGCCATGCGCTTCATCCATCGCCACCGTTTCGTGGACGCCGGAGTGGATTCCGCTTTGTTTCAACCTGCGATCCTTCCTGCAGGTTTCTTGAAGAAGGTGTTTGCCAGCGCTTCAAGCGAGCTTGCCTGTACCTGTTCTGCGCACCTGATTGTTATATCTGCGCATGCTGAAGCGTCGCTGAGGGCGTCGTGGTGATCGAGGTCGATGCCAAGATACCCTGAAACTTTAGGGAGGTTCCACGCGCCGATTTCAGGGAATGCCCTGCGTGCCAATTTGACAGAGCAGTAGTACTCATTGTCTGGCGGAGCTATTCCCCAATACTCACAAGATGATCGAATGACTCCGACGTCGAATGACGCGTTATGAGCTACCAACGGCAAATCGCCAATCGTATTCATCGCGTCGCTCCAAACGTCAGAAAAAACGTTGGCATCGGCAGTCATCTCTGGTGTAATGCCATGGATCTGGTTGTTGCGACTGCTGTAGTAATTTGCCGGTGGGCGTATCAGCCAGGAATCTCTTACCGTAACCTTGCCGCTCTCAACGAGAACGATTGCAACTGAGCAGGCGCTGGCGCGGTCAAACGTTGCAGTCTCGAAGTCGATGGCGACAAAGCTCATCTCGCTGGTTGTGATTTCGGCAACGTTTGAATCCATCAAAAAAGGCATGGTACACGATGGGTCTGTCGTAGGTGAAACCTATGTTGTTGCCTTCTCGATGATATGAATAGGGGAATCAGGCGGATTCTTACAACGGGAGTTGAATCTCAGCACAATGAGACTTGGTATTGGCGCACGCATAGTTGGAGGCCTTGCCCTTGCCGCTGGTGTTGGCGGAGCTGTATTTGCCTATCGTCACCTCACCGGTGATGCATACGATCAGCAAGGTGGTGACTCGGATAGTCGCATGGGAAGACTGAAGTTCATCGCCAGAAACTTCATGCATCCCCTGCGGCTTCTCACGATCAACTCTGCGGCAGATGATGCGCGCCAGGCTGAGCTCGAGCTTTACCGTGCGTCAAACGGTGGTAAGCCTGGCTCTGGAAACGGAGCCGATGCATTTAGGCACACCTACGCCATGGCACTGGCAACTGCGCGCCTGGTGATTGATCGTGGCATGAGTCCGCAGGAAGCCGGCGAAATGGCATGGCAGGCTGGCATCGCAAATGAAACGGGAAGCGAGAATGCTGAGCCGGGAACGCGCAGGTACTGGTCAAGGCAGATGGACCTTCACAACAACCAGCTTGGCATTGATCTGGGGCGACAACTGGCGGTGCAGAGCGCACGTGGTATGAGCCTGAGTGATCAAGCCGTACGTGATGCAGTTCTGGGGGCAATTGGCGGTGGTCGCGCACTCGTGCTGCGGATGAGAAACCAGCCCCCGATGGCAACTGGAAAAGTCGACCTCCCATTCTGATATTTACAAATTATTAACACGATTTGCTGGAAAAATGCGATTTTCTATGCGCAAGTGTTACTGCTGGTTGGGGTCTACCTGGGCAGGGAGGTAGAAGTAATGAACCAGCAGAGTTTCAGATCCAGATTGATCATGTGTCTAATAACCGCATTTGCGTTGATTGCAGCGCTGCCCGTTGCGGCATCAGCAATGGATGATGGTGGCAGCGGCAGTGGCGGTGGCGGAGGCTGCACCAAGCAGGACGACGGATGTGCCGGAGGATCAGGCGACGGCGGAGGTGGCACAGCATGTACCCGTATGGATGATGGTGGCGGCTCTGGATCAGGTGGATGCCCTGATGACGACGCTGACGATGATTGCTTCTGGAATGAGGAAGAACAGCGGATGGATGAAGGCGGCGGCTCATCCGATGGTTGGGAGGATGAGGATGACGATGCATGCGACGGTCTGTCAATGGCAGAGGTGAAGCGAGCCGCCCGCCGTGCGATGAAGCGCAAGTTCGGCAAAGAAGAAGCGCGCGGGTTTCGCCTTCACTGCAGGGCAGTTGACGAAGACAACATGCGCTTCAGGTGCTACGCAAAGAAAAAGGTTGAATCGGCCGCGAGCAGGCAGGATGAAGGATCATCAGGTGGAGAAAGTGGAGAAAGTGGCCCTGAGAACGAGAATCGTCCATGCTTCATGATGGCAAAGATCAAGGTTTGGGGCGTCGAGGACGAGTTCGGTGAGATCGAAGCCAAGGCAAAGGTTTCAAAGATGAAAAAGAGCGAGGGTTGCGAATAGCGATGAGTGGGGAATCACTGGTGCTATGGCACCGGCTCCCGAATCAGAAGGCAGAGATGGTAATGCAAGCGGCACCACTACGGTGCCGCTGCTAATTGGTGATCGCTTTAACGGCCCGGACGGTTCGGGCAATGGCGGATACAGCGCAGCATCGATAGCGGTAATCCTCGAGCCTCCAAGTGGTTCAGGCGTTGAGGTCTCGTTGCGTCTGCCGCCACCGCTGGGCACCGAGATGGGTGTCATGATGACACCTGATGGTGGCCTCGTTGCGTTGCATGACGACAAGGTGGTCATGGAGGCTAAGAAAAGGCCGATCGATGATTTTCCGGTTCCCGACTTGTCGTTTGATGCAGCGAGTCGATCTGTCCAGAACTTTCCCTTCAAAACCGGGCATCCATTCCCAAACTGCTTTAGCTGTGGCAATGCCAGGGATGATGGTCTGTCAATTCATTGCGGGCGGGTTGAGGTCGATGGGGCGCCAGACCCAATGTTCCCTGCCATCTGGGCTGGTATTTGGTGCCCTGACGATGCCAGTCTTTGTGGCGCGGATGGTGTGGTGGATCCAAGGGTCGTTTGGGCAGCTCTAGACTGCCCCAGCGCAGCGCCGTTTGCTGACACCGACTCGAAAACTCCCGCCGTGCTTGCCCGCATCCAGGTGAAGATCAATCATGAGGTTCCTGCCAGGCGCAACTACATCCTGGTTGCATGGCCACAGTGGGTTGACGGGCGCAAACATTGCTCGCGATCTGCTCTGCTTGGCGATGACGGCCGGGTCTATGCCTTGGCTGAGGCGCTGTGGATCACACTGAGCGCTAACAAATAGTGGTCTTTTTCCCGTAAAAAGCAGATTTTACAAATTATTTGCAAAATTAGGTATTTAGTATATCTCTTTGTGAGCCGATGAACATGCTAGTCGTGGGTCGGTTGGTCTGCCGGAGCAATTCGGCCGGTTGACGCGACCTTGAAACCCGATCATCTGCATGGAGGCAGTCTGCAATGAAAAGGATTATTCGCTACTCGTGTCTTGCGAGTCTTAGCGCATTGGCAATTGGCTTGGGGGTCGCACCCGTTGCAAGCGCCAGCGAAAAGGTTGACACCAATGTCAAAAACTCAACCATCATGGTTGACGGCAAGGGAAATGCGCTCGTTCGATATACCAAGAGGGGCAAGAAGGCTGCTGTTCTCTACTGGGGCGCAATGAATGCGGATCGCCGAAAGAAGAACACGCTTGAGTTCAAGCGTGATCGATCTGCTGGTTGGAGCAGTGGGCGCTCTGACTACTGGAAGACAAAGAAGTTCAAGAACAAGTGTGGGTCATACACCGGTCCAGAGTTGCCATATCTCGTCGACGCATGCACGCACTCAGACGGAAGTCACTGGACTCTCCAGTACTGGCCGCGCCTTGCATCCAACGGTGGAGGTGACGCCGAGAACTACAAAGACAAGGAGCTCAGGCTGTCGCACTTCACAGGCGAGGCTGCGCAGATGAAGATCACCCCTAACTGGAGCTGGGGTGGCCAATACATGCACATCGTTGCCGAGCTCACCTACCAGGGAAAGCCATGGTACGCCATCAAGTTCCTTGGTGAAGGTCAGGTCACTGACAAGATTGGTCGTAACGTAACGATTGACTCGTACAACAGTGACCTGGGCAGCGGGTGGCGCAGGGTAAATGCGATCCTTACCCATCGCCCATCCGGTCAAATGTGTTACGGATTCACGCCGAAGTCGTGGAACGGCAACGACTACTCACCGGGCTACTCAAGTGAAAACCGCTATCGACTTACAGTGCCTGGGCCAGGAGTCAGCCCTGACAACCAGTTCGAGTTCGACGGCGTAAGGCTCGAGGATTACAACAAGGAAGCAGACGAAGAGGTGAATGACTACATCAGGCGACTTGTGTTCGGCTGGTCAGGCATTCACAACTGCGAATCCATCAACTAGAAAGCTTGCCGCACAGACGGACCCGCAGCCGGTGAAACTCGCCATATGGCGGGAGGCTGAGGGTGGGTGCCAGAGCAGACGTTGGGGGCAGGGGATCATTCCCTTGCCCCCAACGTTAATTTTGTTGAGGTTGTTTCTAGTCACGGTATTTCGACATTTGCACACCGCCCCAAAACCTGATTTTTTCACCGCCTGGACTAAAACAGATCGGTAGGTAGATCAAAGGTAGTAAATACCTCGTCAGGTGAAACGTGATCATTCATGCCGCCGTCGTGCAGCTCAAGAACTGCAGTCCAGGAATCAACTACCGCCTGCGCCTGCGCAGAGTCTTCGCCAAATATTTCGACAGCGCCACGGTAGGTTGCCGTTGCAAAATCTCTGAAGGTTGTTACACCTCCAAGGTGATGATCAACCGTTTCTGCGTAGATGCGTGCCATGTCTTCCCGACCTACGGATTCGCCGATACGCCATGCGGCTGCATTGGGCAATGCGGCGCCAACATGACCATCTTCACGTGCCTGCCGGTCTCCGACATAATCGGTAACGGTGTAGTTGGCAAGAGCAATATCCCGGTCTCCGCCGGCTACAACATCCTCGCCGATACTCCAGTCTCCATCTGCTGCCGCAGCAAAAGTGTCGGCGAGCGACTCATTGATTGCCTGATTGTGCACCGAGCCGTTGCGGTGAAAGTCTTCCGCAAGGTTGTGCACCATGCGGTGAGCATACTCGTGGGCCACCACGTCGCTTGCAAATGCGTATGGGACCCCAGTCGCGCCGATGCCAAACCTGATCGTGTCAGTCTCAAGGTTGTAGCTCGCGTTATGGTAGCCGCGCTGCGCCCAGTTGGTCACGGTAATCGGGCCGTTACCACTGGTTTCGTCATACCCAAGCTGCGTCCAGAACTGCTGAGCTTCTGCCAGGTGCTCGGAGCCGATCTCCTCCGCCATGTCTGGGTGCTCTCGGGCAATGTCAAAGACCTCTCGACTGGTATCAAGAACCTCAACTGAATCAAGAACGTAGTTCTTGTATTGAAGACCAAGTTCAACAACTTCAGTCAGGCTTAGTCCTGATCCCGAAATTATCTCGGTTAAGCTGGGCTCGCTATCCTCTTCCTTGCCGCGATCGGCGCTTCTGTCGCCAGAATTTTTTGCTCCGCCCTCTCCCTTTTTTTCAAGATCGACGGCAGTTTCGTTGGCAAGAGTGACAAGATCATCAATCGAGATATCTTTACCCGAATTGTCTCTATTGATCTCTTCAACCAGCTCATGGAGTTCGGATCTTGACTGCAGTCGAGCGTTGTGAACTGACTCAAGGTGCTCCCACCCCTGCTCCAGATTCTGTCTGACCTCGGGACGATCCTCAGCTGGTGTCGGCGGTGGAGGTGGCGGAGCCTCTTCGGGGCCCTCAATCCTGTTGCCTGACTTTGGGCCAGTGAAATTATTGGCATGGTCTGAGCTCGCATTATGCGAACCGGTACTGCCAGCTATGACGCCGATTATCGACACCCGATACTTCCCCCAACAAAAATTTTGAATTCCCGCCTTAATGCCAAGGTACTACTGAATGGCTCCGGTGTCTACAATGTGTGCCGGCGGGTAGTATCAGCACATGACCGCGATAGACAGTTCAACACCGTGTGAAGAAGCAGTTGCCCAGGCAGAGAGGTTGTCATGGAACGCTGTCGACGTGCTGCCACACGGTGGATTAGCGCAGAAAATTGACTTGGCAATGCGGGAAGATCGTCCACTTAGGGTCAAGCTTGGCATAGACCCAACAACCTCTGATATTCATCTGGGGCACTGTGTGGTTCTCAAGAAGTTGCGCGAGTTTCAGGATGAAGGTCATCACGCAGTGCTGATCATTGGCGATTACACGGCGCGGGTTGGTGACCCCAGTCAACGCTCGAAGGCGAGACCAATGGTTACCGCTGATCAGATCGAGCACAACGCCTTGACCTACCAGGAGCAGGCGTTTCGAATACTTAGGGAAGATAGAGCGGAGGTTGTGTGGAATGGCGAGTGGCTGGGCACC
>CAYTTD010000035.1:7999-9426 GCA_964440595.1 uncultured Gaiellales bacterium | reverse complement strand
CGAGAATCAGGAGAGATTGGCAGCGTTGCAGCAGCGTTATCAGGGGATGGCAAATCAGCTGCAATCGGTGGCGAGTGCTCGTGCAGCAATCGAGGGTGAGCAGCGTGTTGAGCTCGCCGAAAAAAAGCAGGAGTATGCAACATTACGCGGTCGCGTGGCGCGAGTAATTGAGGTTCAAGAGCGTGCGACTGGAACAAGCCTTTCGGATGGAAGTAAGTTTGACTGGGATACGGCTGATCCGGCTGCGATTGAGAGTCATGTTGAAGACGTCATTGGTATTCGGAGGGAAGAGAATCGTGCAGCGGTTGAGGAAGGTGACTTCTCATCCATCGATCAGAAGCGCGATGCCGTCGTCACAGCAATTCTCAATGACATGTTCAAGAGCCATCAGAAGCACGTTGAGCGCATGCGTAGGATGGATGAGGATCACCAGGACTGGCTTCGTGCCCTTGATGAAGCGCGTGCCAGGCAATTTGAGCATCAAGAGGTTCATGAGCAGCAGCAGCTGGAAGCACTTCAGCGCAGCGATGCACAGTTCAGGGCAGCGCTTGAACAGGCGATGATTAACAACGAACAGTTCAAGTCGCGAAACGATCAACAAACCGCTTGATCTTGTGATCAGCAGTCATCTGCCTCGATGGCAGCATCCAAAGCCCTTCGAGTATCAGGCCCAACTGTGGCAATAGCCGGAATCCCATTTGCTCGTTGAAACTTCTTCACTGATTCAACGAACCGATAGTCGATTACGTTTCCGGTCTTATATACGGGGCTCATGTATCCAAGTTTTTTGAGTCGCCATGAAACCTCGTTGATGAGCTCGGGTGAATCCTTCGTTGGCAGATACCAGCCGGCAGCGTTGTTCCATGCAAAAGCCTTTGAGATGTCGCTGCCTGTTGGTGCGGTGCCGGCCCCTCCTGCGAACCCGCTGATACCGTCATTGAAGCGTGGTCGTGACAGAGATATTCGCCTGTTCACTCTTATCTTGGCCGTCGAGGTGTTGCCCGCTTTATCTGCCAATGTGGTCCGCACAACGGAGGAGCCAAAGGCATTGGCTGTGAGACTTACCATGGGCTTTGCGGGTTTTGACCACCTGTCGACCACCTTGGCGCATGCTGATTTTTGAGTTGTTGTGTAGCTACGGCTTTTCGTGCGTGGCGCCGAGAAGTCAACAATGATGCCTTGGCGAATTGTATGTTTGGCACCTGTAACCTCGTCGAGAACCGTGATCACGATGACGCCGCGGCCCTCGCGCAGACTTCGGGTGTTCAATGTTGTGCCCGAGCCATCAAGAGATCTGCCTCTGAATCTTGCTGCCCACCGGTATTGCCCACTGCCGCCCGTAATCTGAAGACTTATTGCGCCGGTACCAGCAGAGACGAACTGGGACGCCGCCAGAGCCGCAGATGGAAAGTGCGCAACCATGGGTT
>CAYTTD010000035.1:0-7899 GCA_964440595.1 uncultured Gaiellales bacterium | reverse complement strand
ATGCAGCCTGCCAGGTGGTGCCCCCGTCAAAGGAGTATGCGGTTGAGTGAAGTCCCAGGTCTGCATCTGACGCGTTGACAGTGAACCGAACGGAAGAGCTTGAGAGCGCCGCCCCCGTTGCCGTCGCAGTAGGGGCGGTCAAGTCTAGCGTCCAGTGAGACAAGCGTGCTTCTCGAAGAGTGAAGCTAGCATCATGCGTCGAGTACTCGGTCAGAAACAACGAGTCATTTGCTGAGTTCCACACAACGGACCAGGGCTTCCAGATGCCATCGCCATCTGGATTGGTTGGCCTGGCGATTGCTCCCAGATATGTCTCGGTAGCTGAGTACCGGTGCAGACCGGAGAAGTCACCGGAGCTTCCATTGAAGGCGGTTGAAGGGGGTTCAAACCCAAAAATGATGCTGCCATCTTCGAGCGGAATTCCAACAGACGTTGTGTTTGTTCCGGCTACCCCTTCGACATGTTCGAAGTTTCTCTCAAGCGTGCCAGATGATGAGAATCTCCTTACAACAATCTCGTTGCTGGTCTTGCGGTCGTTTACGTAGACGTCACCACCAGGGCCAACGTATACGGCGAGGGTGTTGTTAAGAGAGCCCGTACCAACAGAACCAAGCAGCGTGCCGTTAGCTGAAAGGTGCTTGACGGACGTGCCCGCCGGAAACGATACCCACAGTGATCCGTCAGCGTCTATCGCCAGGTGATTTGGAAAAGCCCCGCCACCAATCGCGGTTGTATCAATGGAGGATATGAACGTGCCGTTTCCGTCGAAGTGTTGGATTCGTGTCGTGTCATCTATGACCCAGACAGTCCCGTCTGGTGCACCGAATGGCTGTGGTTCGCTGTCAACGTATGTGAACTGGCCGTCTCCCGCCCCTGGGCTTCCAAATGATCCAGTGATATTCCCAGCGTGATCGTAGATCCTGATCTTGATGTCGTTCAGGATGCTGCCGGCCATATCCCACGAAATCGTTCCTGTAAAGACGGCATCATCTGTTGCGCCAATCGTGGTTGACCATTCCAGGTTTTGCTCAACCGGAGACAGCGTCTCGATCCACGTACCGTTTGTTTCAAATCGCTGCAGATGCAACGACATGTCATTGACGAGCAACTTCCCGTTGTGATCAATCTCAATGTCAATAACAATCGGGTCGCCACCATAATCCGTGGATATCTCGCCATTGGCTGTTCCCTCTGTGCCCCAGGCAGCCAACAATGCGCCGGCTGCGGATATATGTTGAATCTGACCGTTTGAAGCAATGGTCCAGATCGAGTTGTCTGCCGCGACCTCAAGGCCAGACGCGATATGCGCTGCGTCCTGGTAGAGCTGCCCTTGGGCAACATGAGATGAGTTGAACGCGTAGATTGAACCGTCATTGTAGTCACTTACGAGTACCTTGCCATTTGAGTCGACTGCAACGTCAACGGCGGCTGTTGTGCCGGGATCAAAGCTCCCCTGCAGAGCCAGGGATGAGTTGAACCAGAAGACCGTGTCCGTGATCATGTCAACCACGTAAACCCGACCGTTACCCGGATGAACGCCTACACCAGCACCCTTGAAGTCCGTCGCTCCCCAAACGTTGCCAATCTCACCGGAAGTGGCAATTACCTCTCCTGCAGCGTTGAACTTCACAAGCCTTTGGTTGACTGTGTCGCAACCAACAAAATTTCCGTCTGGCATTCGCTCAATGTCGATGAACGACGGTTCCATGAAGAGTCCACCTTCGCTTAGATCGA
This sequence comes from uncultured Gaiellales bacterium, assembly GCA_964440595.1. Lineage (GTDB taxonomy): Bacteria > Actinomycetota > Thermoleophilia > Gaiellales > SKUG01 > CAYTTD01. The sequence continues at coordinate 6,165 of CAYTTD010000035.1, read as the reverse complement.
GTGTGGATGCTGAAGAACCGTCGGCAGAAATGCTCAGAACTTCGAATGGGTTGTTGACCGATGCGCCCACGATTCGTCCATCGGTGCCTACGGCTATCCCGCCCCTGAGCTTATTGTCGCCATAGTCCATGGCACCTTTTGACCACACACGGCGCCAATTTTCATCGTGCGTAGTCGGCTCGATAACGGCGCCGCTAGGCCCAATCACCGGTAAGCAGCCACCGCCCGTGAGTGCAAGAATCGCAAACAATCCGACCGCAGCTAGTCTCTTGATGCTGTTAGTGAACCGTTTCAACTGCAGCCAAACCCCAAATAAGTGCACCCGGCAAGTCTCCACACCAGCCGACTGCAAAAAAATCCTCCAAATGAATCTATCGGACATTCCAAGAAAAAACTTGATATTGATCAGATTTTTGTTCAGGGTTAGTTTCGCGTTGCCCTCAGACGGGGTAGTAGATAACACAGGCCTAGACCCTCAGGTTGATCATATGGTTGAAGTGGGTGTGTCGAGGTTGTGAAACAGACCCGGCAATAGCGTCGGGGGAGGGAGGACACCGTGTTCGAACGCTTTACCGAGCGGGCACGGCAGGTAGTAGTACTGGCCCAGGACGAAGCCCGTTCACTTAAACATAACTACATTGGTACCGAGCACATACTGCTTGGCCTGCTTCGCGAGGAGGAAGGGCTTGCAGCGCGAGTCCTCGACTCGCTTGACATTACCGTCGAAGAGGTTCGCCAGCAGGTTTCTCGAATCGTCGGTCAAGGCGACGAGGCAACCAGTGGGCAGATACCGTTTACTCCCCGCGCCAAGAAGGTTCTTGAGCTTGCGCTTCGCGAGGCACTATCACTGGGGCATAACTACATTGGTACCGAGCACATCCTGCTTGGCCTGGTTCGTGAGAACGAGGGTGTTGCCGCGCGAATACTGCTTGACTTTGACGCCGATTCAGAGAAGATCCGCAACGAGATCATCAGGATGCTCTCAGGCCCTGGTCGCCAGCAGCGCGGCTCCGGCGAGGGCAGCAGTGGTGGTAGCGGCGGCAAGTCAAAGGGTTCAAGCAAGCTGCTTGATCAGTTTGGCCGAAACCTCACCAAGTACGCTCAGGAAGGGCGACTTGACCCGGTAGTTGGTCGTCAGCAGGAGATTGAAAGGGTCATGCAGATCCTTTCACGGCGTACGAAAAACAATCCCGTTCTTATCGGCGAGCCCGGCGTGGGTAAAACTGCAGTTGTCGAGGGGCTTGCCCAAAGAATTTCAAGTGGCCAGGTGCCAGAGTTGCTGCGCGACAAGCACATCTACACTCTTGACCTTGCGGCTCTCGTTGCTGGATCAAAGTATCGCGGCGAGTTCGAGGAACGCCTGAAGAAGGTAATGAAGGAGATCACCCAGCGCGGCGACATCGTGTTGTTCATCGACGAGCTTCACAACCTCGTAGGTGCGGGGGCCGCTGAGGGTGCAATCGACGCAGCTTCGATCCTCAAGCCGGCTCTTGCCCGAGGTGAGCTACAGACAATTGGAGCTACTACGCTTGATGAGTATCGAAAGTACCTCGAGCGTGACTCGGCGCTTGAAAGGCGCTTCCAGCAGGTCAGGGTTGAGCCGCCATCAATTGACGACACGGTTCTGATTCTCAAAGGTCTGCGCGAGCGTTATGAGCAGCACCATCGTGTGAAAATCCTCGACGAGGCGCTTGAAGCTGCTGCGGTTCTGAGTGATCGCTACATCCAGGAAAGGCAGCTGCCAGACAAGGCAATCGACCTGATCGATGAGGCTGCAAGCCGCATGCGTATCAAGACGATGTCATCTCCACCCCGCTTCCGTGAGGTTGAGGCAGAGATCGAGAAGGTTAGGCGCGAGAAGGAACGCTCAATCGAACAGCAGGAGTTTGAGAAGGCAGCAAACCTTCGGGATCAGGAGCGAAAGCTCGTGCAGAAGAAGCGCGAGCTCACCGAAAACTGGGAGGCCGGCGAAGATGAAGCGCAGGCCGAGGTTGGCGAGGAGGAGATCGCCGACATCGTCTCAATGTGGACTGGCATCCCTGTGTTCAAGCTCACCGAGGCTGAGACCCAGAAGCTCGTTCGCATGGAGGAGGAGCTTCACAAGCGTGTGATCGGCCAGGATGCAGCAATCACAGCTGTTGCCAAGTCGATCAGGCGAGCCCGAGCTGGCATCAAGGATCCGAAGCGGCCAACAGGCTCATTCATTTTCCTTGGCCCGTCTGGCGTCGGTAAGACCGAGCTTGCAAGAACCTTGGCTGAGTTCCTCTTCGGTGATCAGGACGCCATGATTCAGATCGATATGTCTGAGTACATGGAGAAGCACGCCGTGTCGCGGCTTGTTGGTTCGCCTCCGGGATACGTAGGCTACGAGGAGGGCGGTCAGCTCACCGAGGCTGTGCGGCGCAAGCCATACTCTGTTGTGCTTCTCGACGAGATCGAGAAGGCTCACCCTGACGTGTTCAACATCCTGCTTCAGATGCTTGAAGACGGTCGTGTCACAGATTCGCAGGGGCGACACGTTGACTTCAGAAACGTCATCGTGATCATGACGAGCAACATTGGTGCAGGCATGATCACCAAAAACGTTTCATTCGGTTTCACCACCAACGAGAACGAAGAGGGCATGTCTTACAAAGACATGAAAGATAAGGTCATGGGCGAGCTCAAGAAGGCGTTTCGCCCTGAGCTTCTCAACCGCATCGATGAGGTAATCGTCTTCCACAAGCTGACGCGGGATCAGATCAACGAGATTCTCGATCTGCTCATGCAGCGCCTCCACAAGCAGCTGGAGGAGCGGGAACTCAAGCTCGAGATCACTGAGAAGGCCAGAGAACTGCTGATGGAGGAAGGGTATGATCCTGCGATGGGTGCAAGGCCGATGCGTCTTGCGATTCAGCGGTTGATTGAAGATCACATCGCTGACAGTGTTCTTTCGAAGAACCCCGAAGCCGGGTCTACCCTGGTCGTTGATCGGAGCAAGGCAGGTGATTCGAAGGACACGGAGATTCGTATCAAGGCACCGCGCAAGAAGCGCAAAGCGGCGGCTCCAAAGCCTGCGGCGGTACCCGCTGGCAAGGCTGAGGACGTAGCTGCCGACGGTGATGAATCATCAACTGGCGCCGTTGACGAGTAAACAGCAGGTCTGGTACCTGATCGGTGCCAGCGGCACTGGCAAGAGCACTGCTGCCTTTGAGATTGCCGCGCAGTTGAAAGGTTCAACCCACGTGATCTCGACGGACGTCGTACGTGCCGGGCTGCGAAAGATCTTGTCAAATCAAGAGTGTCCGGAGTTGTTTGCCGAGAGTTTCAACGTACCTTGGATTGAAGGAGAGCACGACGTCGCGCTTGCCGTTGAGTGCGGTGACGAGGCGCCGGTAAACCTTGACGGTTTTCTGCGGCAATGTGAGCCTGTGTGCCGCTATGTCGAAGCGGCGGTTGAGTACTGCATCATGGAGGGGTGGAACTGCGTTGTTGAGGGGGTGCACCTGGTGCCTGAAACATTTCAGATCCCGATAATTACTGCTGATGTTGAATGTCATGCCCGACTTTATGAAGCAAGAAGTCAGCAAGATCACAAGCACCTTTTTGATGCGCGAGACGTCGCTACCTCTGGCAGGCGCTCATCTGAGCATTACTGCAACAATATTCAGCGAATTGCTGTTGTTCAAAAATTTCTTGAATCACGTTGGATTTCGTGGACATCCAGCGCGAAACTCCAAAGTATTGAACGAATTGCATCTAGCGTTATTTGAAAGGGTTTGACCGCACAAATCTTCATCAGGCTGGCGGAAGCTCGACAGGCCACACGATCGGATCCACTCTGTTGGGGCGTGACGCCAAAGGATCACTGGCTACAAAACCAACAGCTTTTCCTTCTTCAAAGTAATACCTTTGCATGCCTGTAATCAGTCCGTCATTTTTGACGTCGTCATCGCGCCATCCATATGTTGCCGTATCAAGGGCCTCGGCAAGTTCATCAACTGAAACCTTGTTGTCGCCACTTGTATCTGCCTTTCTGAAAAAATCCTCGCCTTCGATCCAGTAGGTGCGATAGTCCTCGCCCGGTGCCGCTGCATACGTGGTCTGATAGCCGGTCTCGAGTGTCCCAATGTCAATTGCGTGATTGTTATTCAGGTCAAGCCCTGGCAGGTTTTTTGAACCACTGATGTACTTTTGTGCGACTGCTTCAACCGGGCGCCCAAAATCATCGTCATATTCAATCCTGAAATCGTGAAGCCTGGTGGCGTTCGGATCATTCAATGCAACTGCTGCTGCCGCTAATCCACCAAGAATACCAACGAAGCCTCCTGCCGCTAAACCGATGCGCCAATTGGTCTTCATACCTGTGAAAACCCCAACTCCGAGAGCGGCAGCCAAGGCACCTCCGCCGAGCAGAACCGAAGATGGACGATTGTCTGGCACCGGGGTGAATCGGCGATTTGATGGATCAATCTCGCTTGTCTTGACCATGCCGCTGGAAAGAGTACCCTGTCTATCCTGCCAGCCTTCAGGAGGCGTTACACTTACGGACATCAAAAATTCCCTTCGTTCCCTGGCGTTTAGAGCAGCCCTACTGTCAGATTGATGTCCCGCGTATCCAATCGTTTTATCGCCGATTGGTCAGCAAGCGGTTTCAGGGGATGGGGTGGAGGCCCCCAGCATGTCACCGGTCCCATACCGGTCGCCGGGAGCCTCCTCCGCCATTCGTATTGGTCATGGTCATTACGAGTCCAGCCGCATTGCTTGGCGCGGCCCCAAGGGTCGCGTTGATCGCGCAGTAGCGTGAGGGGGCTGGCAACAGCTGCTGGAAGTATCCAGCAAGCCTTGGCGCGCGTAGACCCGCCTGTGACTGTGCAACCTCGGCTGCAGCTAGTGCCAGCAGCCAGGTGCCACCCATACATGCGAACGCTGCGAGCGCATACACGTCATGTGCACCAATCACATCTATCAGCCTTCCGCCGATGATCAGACCGCCCATGTAGCACATACCGTTCGCGAGGTCGGCTGCTGACGACACGCGGGCTCGCACACCATCATGAGTTCGGTTCATGAACAGAATCGAGTCGATGGTTCCTGCGCAACATACGCCAAGACCACCGATCGTCATGCAGACAAGAACCGTGGTGAAGCTGATCGCATCGGCTGTGGCAGCGAATGCCATGGTACCGATCACCGTGCCCGCTGCAAGCAGCGAGGCTCGGATCTGATCCGTGGTGGCGATCTGCCTGGCAACGATGCCGCCTGCCAGTGCCCCGACACACCACGCAACCGTGATCATGCCGAGTCCAGCCGCTCCGGCGCCCATCTCCCAGGCAATTGGTGCTTCAGCAACACTAATCAGACCGAAGCCAACGCTGAAGAATAGCCAGCCGGTTGTCAGTCGCAGTAGCACCAGATCGTTGGCGATTGCTTTGAAGCCCGCGCCAACGGTGTCCAGGCCACCCCGGATGCGTGTTGTGACGTCACTGCCCTCGCTTGCACGCGGGTCGCTGGCAATGCATTCAGCATGATCGGCTGGTTCGTGGAAGCTGAACCTGATGCTGAATACGCATATTGCGCCAATAACCTGCAGTATCGCATTTATCAGGAGTAGTTGATGAGCACTAATCACGATTAATGCAGCGCCTGCAAAGCCGGGCCCCGCAATGCCAGTTACGGTTCTGGCAACTGACATCGAAGCGACGGACGTCTCCTGCTTGCCTTCTGGAGCCAGCGCGGGGACTGATGCCGTGATCGACGGGATCATCATTGACACCGCAATCGGTCCGTGAATCGTTGACCACAGGATCAGGCTTGTAGGCGACGGGTCGATGAACATGGCCGTCCAAGCGACTGCTGATATCAGCATGCAGACTGTAATGACAATCCGCCTGTTGAGCAGGTCACCCAAAACACCGGCAATAGGTCCGGAAACAAGCCTGACTACAGCATGAACTGTCAGAAGAGTTGCAATAGCCTTGCCTGAACCAGTTGCCTGCCAAAGGAGTGCAAACAATGCAACGTAACTTGCTTCCGTGCCAAATGCGCCGAGAGCCCTTGCAGCGATGAGCGTGTTAACTGGTCTTGATGTTGTCGGTCTTTGCATTGTTTGCCTCCTTTCTCCCGATTTAAAAAAGCGGTGAGAATTTTTTCTTCGAAGATGATTAGGGGGATCAGTCAGATAGT
>CAYTTD010000034.1:0-9470 GCA_964440595.1 uncultured Gaiellales bacterium | reverse complement strand
CCATCAAGTGGTGACCGTGGTGGAGATCGCGGTGATCGCGGCCCGCGCGGTGACAATCGTGGCCCACGCGGTGGTGGCAATCGCGGCGGAGGCAATCGCGGTGGCGGTGATCGTGGTCGCTCTGGCGGCGGTGGTAATCGCGGCGGTGGAGGCCGTGGTCGCTCTGGCGGCGGCGGTGGGCAGAACAGGAGCCGCTCTGGTGGCGGCGGTGGCAATCGCAGTGACCGCAATGATCGTGGCGACAGAAATGATCGAGGCGATCGTGGTCGCTCTGGCGGCGGTGGCAACCGGGGTGGCAATCGCAGTGGCGGCGGCGGTGGAAATCGTCCAGAACGTCGTGATCGAAATGACCACGGTAGTCGCAGTGATCGGCCGCAGCGGAGCGATCAGGGCAACAGCGCCAGCGAGGGTGGAGATGAGCCGCGACGACGGTTCAAGTTCAGGCTTCGTGGCGGAGATGATGAGTAGGTAGCCGCCTGAGGATCTTCGATTGATCATCAATGACAACTGACCTCACCATGACATCGCACGAGATGCAGACTGCATCTAACGGTATTCGCCTGATTACAGAGCATATGCCGGGCATGCAGTGTGTATCCCTCTCAGTCTGGATACCGGTCGGTTCACGAAACGAGTCTACGGCTGAGGCCGGCAGCTCTCACTTCGTGGAGCACATGCTCTTCAAGGGCAACGCCCGCATGGGCGCAGAGGACATCTCTCGCTGGTTCGACAATGTCGGTGCAGATGCAAATGCGGCTACCGCAAAGGAGTACACGGTAGTTGGAACCAAGGTTCTTGAGCGTGACTCTGGCGATGCATTGAAGGTACTCGGTGACATGGTCTTCAGGCCACTTTTTTCACCGGATGAAGTTGAAGCTGAGCGCAATGTGATTCTCGATGAGATCGCAATGGTCTCTGACTCGCCGTCTGAGGTGGTTCACGAGCTGGCTGATGTGCTTACATTCGGTGACCATGATCTTGGGCGTCCCATTGCTGGCAGTGTTGAGTCTGTCTCTGCAATTTCCGCAACATCACTCAGCGAATTTCACAGCAACAGATATCAGCCCGGTGGCATTGTAATTACTGCAGTAGGAAATGTGGATCGCGATCACGTCTTCGATGCGGTTGAGACCATAGAAATCAATGGTGTCTCGGGCGGGCGATCGAATATCGCAGCAGATTATTCATCGGGCTCGGCAGATGTCCACCGGCATGAGCCAAGTGAGCGCCGAAGCGTAGCAATGAGGAGAGAGACGGAGCAGGTGCACGTGTGCTTCACCGGTGGCGGAATTTCCAGATCCAGTGAGAAGCGACACGCGCTGGCCGTTCTTGACACAGTGCTCGGTGCTACCGCAGGCAGTCGTCTGTTTCGCGAGATTCGTGAGCGGCAGGGGCTTGCCTACTCGATCTATAGCTTCTTCACGCACTATCGCGAGACTGGTCAGGTAGGCATATATGCCGCAACCAGGCCAGAGAAGTTCAGGGAGGTTCTCGAGACCGTTAGAAAAGAGCTGATTTCCATTACGGCTGAGTTATGTTCGGATGATGAGCTGGCTCTCGCAAAAAACCATCTGGAGCGCAGGATGTTGATCGCTCTTGATGGTACTGGCGCACGCAGTTCAAGATTGGGTGGTGCACAGGTACTTGGTATTCCACTCGAGCCGATTGAGGAGTCCGTTCGCTTGATGAAGAACACAACGAAGGATGATCTTCGTGTTCTCGCCGAGGAGCTCTTTTCACCGGATCAACTAAGTATCGCGGTAGTTGCAGATGATTTTGATTCGGTCAGAGATGACATAGCCCAGACCATGGGTGTCGATACGGTTTATGCGGAGGGTTATGAGGATGTCTGATGCGCCATCCATATGTTTTGTTGGTGCATCCGGCCGAACAGGTTCTGCAGTATTGCAGCAACTCGTAGCCCGAGACGACATGAAGGTAGTTGCGGCGATCTCGCCATCGTTGGCCTCAAATCAGACTCGCCCGCAGTGGCTGCCTGACGCTGTAGCCATTTTTCCTGACACTGCCGCCGCAGCGAACAGCACTGTGACCTGGAATGTCATGGTCGACCTTGGCGTTGCTGAGGCGCTCGAGACGAATCTGAACGCAGCGCTGGGTATGGGTGCCCATGCAATCGTCGGTACAACCGGGTTTGACGACGATCTGCTTGAAAGCTACGCTGAGAAGTTTGCCGAGCAGGGTCTAGTGCTATTTCACGTGTCGAACTTTGCAATTGGCGCCGTTTTGATGATGAAGTGTTTGGCAGAGATGGCGCAGCAGCGGCCAGACATCACTGTTGTGGAGAGCCACCACCACACCAAGCTGGATGCTCCTTCCGGCACGGCAATTTCCACGGCAAGGCGAATTGCGGCTGTCAGGGGCGAGGATGGAAACCAGCACAATGGCTGCTTTGATATCGATGGCGTTCCGGTCCATAGCATTCGCATGCGTGGCGCTGTGGCCCATCAGGAGGTTATAGCTGGCAACGTTGGTGAGATACTTACAGTGCGGCACGATGCGATTGATCGTTCGTGCTACGCCGCTGGGGTTGCCCTGGCAGTTAGAAAGGTTGGTGCCCTGACCGGGGGCCTGCACCATGGACTGGAGAAGATACTGTGACTGAAGAGCCAAGCGCATGGAACCACATCGTTGCTGATTGGGTTGAGGCAGAGAATGGAATCAGATCCGAAATGCCAATCCTTGGCGAGTCAACAAGGGTTCGTGACGCGATCCAGCATTGTGATAATGCCTTTATTCTGGTCAGCTATGACGTCGCAGTACCTTGGCCAAGCGAGGAGGATACTCCGCGTGAGAGGCGAGGCGAAAACAACGCGGTTATCTGTGCCAAACGTGTACGCACTCCATGGATGGAGTACGACAACTCAAGAGCCGCTCTGCAGCAGTGCACTGCAGATGGTGAGGTGCGTGTGTATCAACACATGCTTGGTGGTCGTCTTGCTCTTACGGGTTATACAACCCTGACTGTTGAGGAGCTTGCATTTCGGGCTGAGATCAGCGGCAGCTCAGACGAGCCGATTTCAACAGCTAGAGTAATTGATGGTTGGTTTATAACCGTGGTGTCACCGGATGAGCGTCCCGGGTGCGTTTCCTGGGTTGGTGATGACGGTGTTGAGGTAGTTGAACAGTTGGTATTTGTCGAGGAGCCTCCTAGAATTTCAGCGACTGAAGGATTCAAACGGGATGCAGGCAGGTCGCACTACTTCTCACCTCTTGATCTGCGCGCGGTATATCCATTGGTGCGGTGGCAGCGAAGTGGTCGAGTAACGGCAGTTGCCGTATGCGTTGAGAAGTACGACAAGGGTGGGATTCTCAGGATCAGGCTCGATGGAATAATGCCGGACGATGACCTGTTCCTGACCTGGCCCGAAGTACGGCTCGATGTTGATGGTGAACTTTATCCGAGCGCAGTTTACGGCGAGTATCGAAACTCAGACACCGTATCCATGGACATCGGATTCAAGCCCTGGAGAGATATTGAGACATCGAACCTGACGGTTGAGCTCTCAGGTCTTCGTGGCGCCTCAGGCGTGATTGAGCCGTTGAAGCTCGAATTGGCTCTACGCGCACAATAACCGTTAGCCTGGATCTGACAGCCGCTTTTACGGTCAAATGCCTGTAACAGTCAGTACAGGGTGCTTATGATGTACGATTTACCTCATGCGAAATGACCTTGGAACAATTGTTACGGCAGTAGTAACGCCATTTTCTGATGATGGCTCGATTGATTTTGATTGTTTTCGCCGACTTCTGAATCATCTGGTCGAGACCGGAAGTGATGGAGTTGTCGTTACTGGAACAACTGGCGAGAGCCCTACATTGACGCTCACAGAGTGCACCGAGCTCTGGAAGGTTGCCGTCGACGAGGTCGGTGGGCGAATCCCGGTTATTGCTGGTACGGGTACAAACTCCACAGCCTCAACCGTCGAGCGAACGCGTCTTGCCTGCGATATCGGTGTAGATGCTGTTCTTGTGGTTACGCCTTACTACAACAAGCCCACGCGAGACGGTTTGATCAAGCACTTTACGGTTGTTGCCAGGGCATCATCAAAGCCCGTGATTCTCTATAACATTCCGGGGCGTTCGGTAGTAAACATTGATCCTGAGATCGTTGCAGAGCTTGCCAGAATAGAAAACGTCGTTGGGCTGAAGGAGGCAAATCCCGATCCGCAGCAGTTATCGGCAGTAAGATCAATGGCACCAGACCTTCTCATCTGGGCAGGGAACGATGACATGCTTGTTGACGTTCTGGAGGCAGGCGGTGTTGGCGGTATCTGTGTCGCCTCACATGTTGTAGGGCAAAAAATGAGGGATATCATTGATCTGTGGAACCGTGGTGAGCATGATGCCGCCCGGGAGATAAACAACTCGCTTTCTGATGTGTGGGAGACTCTTGCCATTACCACCAACCCGATAGCCATCAAGGCAGCCATGGAGATTGCCGGATTCCCTATGGGTGGGCTCAGGCTGCCCCTGACTCCAGCAACTGGTTTGCAGACTGAAAAGATTGCCGCAATGATGGGTCGTTGCGGTGCGGTTGAATCGACGCAGGTTTAAGTTGGTGACGCGAGCGCAGTCAGATGCAGCCGTGCGCGTAATCCCACTCGGAGGTCTGGGTGAGGTTGGCAAGAACATCACGGTGATCGAGCAGGGCGATGACTTCATCGTGATTGACTGCGGGATAACTTTTCCGCGCGAGCAAGGCGTCTTTGGCGTCGACATAGTGCTGCCTGACTTCTCCTGGATTGAAGAGAACGTGGATCGATTGCGTGCCGTGATCCTGACTCATGGTCACGAGGATCACATAGGCGCCCTGCCGTATCTGATGAAGCTCGTTGATGTTCCTCAGGTGTGGGGTACCAGGTTTACACTTGGGCTTGTAAAAGCCAAGGTAGACGAGCATGGCCTGATCGGTTCAACAGACTGGCAAGAGATTGTTCCCGAAAATGATCCGGTCAACATAGGACCATTTGAGCTTGAGTTCGTGAGGGTTGCTCACTCGATTCCAGATGCTGTTGCTGTTGCTGTTCACACCTCTGAGGGCACTATCTTTCACACAGGTGACCTTCGGTTGGATCCTTCGCCGCTTGATGGCGTTCAGACTGATCTGGCGCGCATTGCTGAGATTGGATCCGATGGCATCTCTCTTTATCTTGGCGATTCAACCAATGCTGAGATACCTGGTCACAATCGAAGTGAGATGAGCATTGGTGGCCCGCTACGGGACATAGTTGCGCGAGCCCCGGGCAGAGTGATTGCAGCATGTTTTTCCAGCCACATTCATCGGATCCAGCAGTTCTGCGATATTGCTGCGGAGAATGGTCGCAAGGTTTGCCTACTTGGGCGGTCGATGACGCGGAACACCAACATTGCCCGCAACCTCCACTATATGGATGTTGACAAGGGAATGCTGGTAAAGCCACAACGCATCGGTGAGTTTGATCCTCAGGAACTCTTCATCATATGCACAGGGAGCCAGGGTGAGCCTCTTGCCGCGATGAGTCGCTACGCGTGGGGAAGTCACCCGTTTCTGAAGATAGACAGCCTTGATACTGTGATCTTCTCGTCTCGCACCATTCCTGGCAATGAGACCAGCGTGCATCGAACGATTAATGAGCTTTCCCGGGTCGGTGTTCATATTCATCACTCCGAGACTGATCACATCCACGTGAGCGGTCACGCCGCGAGTGAGGAGTTGAAGATTCTGCTGCAGCTGGCAAGGCCTGACGCCGTAATGCCGGTGCACGGTGAATGGCGGCACCTGCGCGCACACGCAGACCTTGCCAGGATGGTTGGCATAGACGAAACCAGGATCATCCATGGTGAGAATGGTGCTGTCGTCGAGCTGAATTCCGGTGAGGCATCCTTGAGCGGAGAGTTTGTGACGGTTGGTCAGACGCTTGTCGACCGAAATTCGCGGGTTCAGATACTCGACGATGTGCTTGATGATCGTCAGCAACTATCTGGTGAAGGCGTTCTGGTTGTTGTGGCGCATGGCACAGGTGACGACGACATTGAGATCATTGCACGCGGCTTGGGTGACCATGGTGACTTGATCGATGATGCTCGAATCGCGGCATCTGAAGCACTGATGGCGGCTGAAGAGCAGGGGGTCACTCTTGATGACCTGGCTGAGTTTATCGAGACGACAATTGTTGAGGTATTTACGAAGAAACGCAAGCGGTCTCCGCTGATAGTTCCAGTGGTTTTAAGGCAGGAATACACCTCTTCCCGTTGAATGATTAACCACTACTGCAGGAGGTGGTGGGATGTCGCGTACAAAAAAGTCTGGCGCAGCGCGCTCCGGGGGATCAAAGAGATCAACAACAAAAAAGCGTTCCAAGGGTAGAAAGCGTACAAAACGAGAGCCTGTTCTTGGAGAGAGACAATGGCGTGATGCCATTGGTCTGATGCTGATTGCCCTTGGGGTTTACCTTGGTGGTCTGGTCTGGTTTGGCTGGGAGGGTGGTGAGCTTGGCAGCCGCGTTGTTCAGGGCACGTCACTACTTGTGGGCTCTGCGACGCTGGCCTTTCCGCTGATTGCCTTTTCCATAGGCTTTCTGATTGTTGCCCGTAGCGAGCTGATCGATCCGGGGCCATTCAGGGCTGGACTCTACATTCTGATTCCCGGCATTCTGCTGTCGTTTGGGTCCGATCGATTCGGACTGGGCGATGGCACTGCGCCTCACAATGGCTTGACGCCATCAGCAGTGGTCGATCATGGCGGATTCCTCGGCGGGGTCATGTACTCAATTACTTACAACCTCTTTGGTGACGCTGGTACCACAGTGGTCTGCGTGCTGGCAATGGTGTTAGGTGGCGTATTTCTGACAGGTTCTTCAGTTCAGGCAATCACGCGTTGGTGGGCTGTTCGAATCGGTCGAGCTGCCGTGACAGCCGGTCAAACCTCGGTTCAGGTTGCCCAGAAGATGGGGGAGGCCGGTGCAGAGAAACTCGCGGCTGCAAGAGCACACATGGACGGGGTCGTAAGAGCCGACTTCGATCCTTCAGCAGTTTTTCCTGACATATTTGGTGACGTGCCTGGCGCGTTTACACATGCGGTGTCTGGTGCTCAACAGGGTGTTGATGGCATCGATGGTGCGGATGACATTGTTGTAGAAGTTGAGGAGAAGAAGCGCGCAGGTAGAAAGCGCAAGGGTAGCAAAGCTCCTGTGGTCGATGATGACCAGCTAGCACTACTTGAGGCTGTCGTCATGGACACTGACCTCCCAGAAAAACCTGATGAACGGGTGCCGGCAGAGGCCACAGAGGTGATTGCAGACGATGCTTTGAAGGCAAAAGTTGCTGAATCGTCATATGTTCTTCCTTCACCCAAGCTGCTGAAGGTCGCTGCCAAGCCAAAGAAGAAGGCGTTTGAAGGCGACGAAGCAATCAAGCGGCTGCTGGTTGAGACCTTCGGCCACTTCGGTATTGCCGCGCAGGTAGTTGGAGTTGTGCCAGGACCTCGTGTAAGCCGTTACGAGCTGTCAATTGCCAAGGGTACAAAGATGAGCAAGGTAGAGGGGCTCAGAAAAGACCTTGCCTACGCGTTGGCAACAACCGAAATTCGGATACTTGCACCGATACCTGGCAAGAGCGCTGTTGGTATTGAGGTGGAGAACAAGAAGAGCGTCATAGTTACTCTAGGTGATATCTGGCAGCCGCGGCCAGAGAACGCTTCACCACTATTTGCCTGGTTTGGCAAAGACATCAGCGGCGATGTTGTTGGTGAAGATCTGGCAAGGATGCCTCACCTTCTCGTTGCTGGCACCACTGGAGCAGGCAAGAGCGGTTGTATGAACTCCATGCTTTCAAGCATTGTTCTAGGGGCGTCACCTGATGAGGTGAAGATGCTTCTGATTGACCCAAAGAAGGTTGAGCTCTCTACCTATGAGGGGCTGCCACATCTACTGACGCCTGTTGTAACCAACATGAAGAAGGCTGCAAACGCGCTTGCCAACGTAGTCGATCGAATGGAGCGGCGCTACGCCAGCATGGAGCTCGCTGGAGTTAGAACTCTGCCGGACTACAACCGGGTCAGGGTTACCCGCGGTTTTGATCCAGAACCCTACGTGCTTGTGGTTATCGATGAGCTCGCGGATCTTGTCATGCAGTCTCGCTCTGATGTTGAGAATGCTGTGATTCGAATTGCGCAGAAGGGTCGAGCTGCTGGCTTTCATCTCGTAGTTGCTACGCAGAGGCCGTCGGTTGACGTTATCACGGGCATGATCAAGAGCAACATACCTAGCCGAATTGCGTTTGCCGTTTCAAGCCAAACCGACTCGCGGGTCATCCTCGACGAGAATGGTGCAGAGGCTCTGCTCGGTCAGGGTGACATGCTGTTCAAGCCTGTTTGGGCAAGGCAGCCTCTGCGTGTTCAGGGGGCGTGGATCAGCGAGCCTGAGGTGCGCCGAATCTGCGACGCAGCGCGAGAACAGAGAGCACCTGAGTTTGATCAGAACCTGCTGGACGAGCCAGAGGTAACTGAATCAGATGCCGGGGATGGAAAGGGCAGTGCAGGGCCCAAGCTTGATGATCGGTTGGCTGAGGCCATCCAGATAGTGGCAGAGCTCGGCACTTGTAGTGCTTCGCTACTGCAGCGTCGCATGCGAGTTGGATACACGCGTGGCGGCAGCATGGTAGATCAGATGGAGCAGCTGGGGCTGGTCGGGCGCAGCGAGGGGCCGCGACCGCGGGATGTGTTGTTCACTATCGATGAGTTACCCCGAGTGCTGGAAAGCCTTGAGTCGGGCAAAGCACCTGCCTGATTATTAATCAAACATCAAGTGCCGCCAGAACCAATGCTGTGGCTATCCATCGTGTCGGTTGGGCAATCAAGAATTTTCACATTGGTGCCTGGAATGTCACAGTAATCACGATCGGGACCACAATACTCCTCAATTTTCAGCAATCTTTTGACCGGGTCGCAGTACTCAACAATCAAGCTCAAATTGAGCTTGTTTGATGCCTTGATTGCAGCTGAATCTCCTGCCATTGGCACGCGCTTCTTTGACAACTGTCCGTCGGGGTGTACCCACACGTACGGAATATCCTGTGGATCTATGTCTGCGCCACCACTATCTGGTACATGCTTCAGTCGTTGCTTCCACCCGGTACCATGGTGAATTACGTACGGCATGTAAAGACCAGGCTCTATGTTTTCAAGCGGAAGTTCATTCTGGCTGTTGGCCGAAAGGGAGAATACCGTCCAGCCACCATTTATGACGTTGGGATCCTTCCAATTTTCAACGAATGGCAAGCGTCCATTAGGTGCAGGTACCATCTTTACCACCATTTCGCCTGGTACACCTGTCGTCAGTTTTCTGTCAAGTGGATCTGAAACGTCAAATCGGTAGACTGTAAGCTTGGCCTTTGGCACGTTTCGGTTTGATTGAGCATCAAACTCCTTCTCAACAATCGGCTTGAACGCTAATGTAACATCAGCTCTTGAA
>CAYTTD010000033.1:0-9771 GCA_964440595.1 uncultured Gaiellales bacterium | reverse complement strand
GATCAATTCTTGAGGTAATCGTTACCATCGCGGTGGCACTGGGTATTGCCTTTGCCATTCAGGCTCTTCTGGTCAAACCGTACCGCATTCCGTCAGGTTCGATGGAAAACACTCTAAGGTGCGGCGATCGGGTGTTGGTTGACCGTATCTCATACAGATTCTCAAAACCTGGGCGCGGCGATGTGGTTGTTTTCCATCCTCCGGCCGGAGTTGATGAAGACGGTAACCCTGATCCAACATCAATTGCAGGTGAATTCGACACAGGCGCTGGCGGCGACGGAAAGAAAGACAAGCCCAAAGGCAAAACGACAGTGCAGAGGGCCGACGTTAATTACATCAAGCGGATCATTGGGCTGCCGGGTGACAAGGTCGAGGTGCGTCGGCATCGAGCGTGGATTAACGGTAAAAAGCTGAAGGAGCCCTACCTCCATCCTCTGCCTGACGATGATCTGGTCGCAAGCGCTGGAGAGTTTGGTCCGGTTACAGTGCCCAAGGGCACATACCTGATGCTGGGTGATCATCGAAATCATTCACAGGACGGGCGCTTCTTTGGATTCGTTCCGCGAGACTTCATTATTGGTAAGGCATTTGGAGTGTACTGGCCAATGAAACGCGTTGGCGGGCTGCCAGGTAGTGATCCAGGTGGAACGTCAGACGCAAAGCCCGACCCAAACTGCATTGAGACAATCCCTGCAGAAGGGGAGGAGTAATGGCATCAGGCGAGCAACCGCAGGTTGTCAGGCGCGGCGCGCCCGGCGACATTACGGGTGTTCGCATAGCTGACCGCTTCGTAGTCGAAAGACGCATTGGAAGCGGTCCGGTTTCTGTTGCTTATGTTGCTCGCGACGAACTGTTGAAGCGCCGGGTTACGCTCAAGGTATTTAATCCCGCCCATCCCGATGACTCAGTTGTTGTACAGGCGCAGCTGCAGCTTGCGACAGCCGTGGCTCGCATGACCCATCCGAACATAATCACCGTGATTGACGTGGGTGAGCACGAAGGCTTTCCATTCGTGGTGTTTGAGCACGTCAGGGGAGACAACCTGGATGAGCGCATAGAACGGCATGCACCTCTTCGGATTGCTGAAATACTTCGAGTTGGTGAGCAGGTTGCAAGGGCTTTGGCTCACGCGCACGCTGGCAAGGTGGTGCACGGCAATCTGCGACCCGTGAACGTGCTGTTGGGCGAGGAGAGCGAAGTCAAAGTAGTTGACTTCGGCGGAGGATCGGTGCTTGCTGAACTCACGGCGCCGGATGATCCTTTCCGCGCGCCTGAGCGTCAGACAGGAGAGGCAAGAACCGATCCGACTGACGACATCTATGCAATCGGCATTCTGCTCCTTCTTGCATTGCTCGGTGAAATGCCCAGCCGCGTGCCTGATGCCCTTGAGTTGCAGATGCATCGCCCCGATTGTGATGAGCGCCTTGCAGCACTGGTTACGTCTTGTGCGGCACCGCTGCCAGAACATCGTCCCTCGGCAATGCGGGAGGTGGCTGCTGAGCTGTCAACGATTCTGCGTGAGCGCGAACAGCAGATGCGACGACGCGTTGATGTAGGCGCGCAGGGTGAACAGGGTTCGGGTGCAGGAGACGGCGGCGGTAATGCGCAGCGTCCCGAGCAGACGACAGCGTCAATGGATACAGCTCTGGGTGACGTTGCGATCCGTCGGGATCGCCGTGCCCGAATGTTCGCGTGGTCTCTGGTTCTGGTACCGGTCATGGCTCTTATCGTGGTTGGCTTGATGCTTGCCGGAGAACAGGAGCCTCAAACGGCTGAGAAAAAGGGTGGCAAGGCCGGCGATAACTCCCCGGTTAAACGTGTTGAAGTGCTCGGCGTGAAATCTTTTGATCCATTTGGCGATGGTGAGGAGAGGGAAGATATCGTAGCCGGTGCAATTGACGATGATCCCGAGACATCCTGGCAGACCGAAGGATATGTCGACGTCGATTACGGAACTAAATCAGGTGTCGGGCTCTTCATATCTCTGAATGAGCCCAAGGAATTGCGTGAGCTTCGTGTTGTTACAGATCTTTCAGGTTGGCACGCCGAAGTGAGGGCGGCGGATCAGCCCGGCGCGAAGATAGAGGACTGGAAGGTCGTAAAGAAGTCAGGGCCTGTGCTTAACGGCACTCCACTGCGTTTTTCAACGGGAGGCAAGGCATACCGTGTGTACCTGCTTTGGGTGACCAGGCTCGCCATTGATGTAAAAGAGCCCAGTCGCGCTCGTGCGCGGGTGATTGAAATCCGGGCGTTTGAGTAGGGTGGAACGATGCGAATTCTTGTAGCACGGTGCACAATCAGGTATGAGGGGCGACTCGTAACAACGTTGGCTTCTGGCGATCGAGTTGTGTTGATGAAAAGTGATGGCTCGGTCGTTATCAACTCAGCGGCAGGTGCCAAGCCGGTGAACTATATGTCGGGCCCGACCATTGTTCGGGAAGAGGGGCGTACGATAGTGATCACGCGCACGGCAACAAATGAGACGTTGACCGTTGAGATTGAGGAAGTACATGCAGACAGCGCCTATGAGCTGGATGACACGGCAAAGATCGTTCGCGAGGGCAGGGAAAAAGATATTCAAGCGGTCATCTTTGCTAACCCCGAGGCCATTGAAGAAGGCATGTCGGCGTTAAAGCGTGAGCTGTTTACTGACGTTGGGCCGGTCGACCTGTTCTGTCGTGACAGGAATGGCAGAACTACGGTAATCGAGATCAAACGCGTCAAGGCTGTAGCGGCAGCGGTTGAGCAGCTGACAAGGTACGTGGAACAGGTTGATCTGAATCCGTCGCACGCACCATCCAGGGGAATGTTGATAGCGCCCGAGCTTGCGCCACAGGCCCGTGTTCTGCTTGAGTCACGTGGCTACGATTTTGTGCCGCTAAATGAGGTGCTTGATCGATGCAGTGATGAGGATGAGTTGTTGCGACTTTTCTGATCAGGAAAGGTTAATGGAGTGAAGGTTGTAATTCTGGGTGGGGGGCCTGCGGGCTATGCTGCAGCGAGCACTGCTGCGGCTCTCGGCGCTGACACGGTGCTCGTTGAACGGGAGACCCCAGGTGGCGCGTGTACTTTGTGGGATGCAATACCTACCAAAACCATTCTGGATGCAGCAGACTCCTTTCATGATCTGGAGCACGCCGCCAGGTGCGGCATCGGATTTGGTGACGGCCTTGGTGGTTCTGGCGTGCCGGCACTGGATCTTGCGAAGTTGTTTCTAAGGGTACGCGAGGTAAGCGATCACCAATGCGCAGGTGTGCAATCTCGCCTCACTGCTGCCGGGGTTCGAGTTGTGCAGGGCGAAGGAAAGATAGTTGATGGGGAGACCCTCGCAGTGCGTCGCGGTGCTGGCGAGACCACCATACCGTTCGACCGGCTGGTGGTTGCGACAGGTGCATCTCCATGGCTTCCAGATTACCTGCCGGGTGGTTCCGTGGATTTTGGTCTAGTTCAAGGCCGACCTCGAATTCTCACCACTCGAAATCTTTGGCAGTTGGAGGCGTTGCCTCAATCTCTGGTCGTGGTCGGTGCTGGCGCAACCGGTTGCGAGATGGCTGACTTCTTTCAGCGTTGTGGTACAGGGGTAACACTTGTATCAAGTCGCGACAGGATTCTTCCTGCCGAGGATAGTGATGTTGCATGGGTTGTTGAAGACTCGCTTATCTCCAGGGGGATGAAGATTCGCCACCGGGTTCGGTGCGAGGGTGTAGCAATTGAAGACGGAGCAGTGGTTACCTCATTGAATGATGGCACCAGGGTGACGTCAACTCACGTCCTGTTCGCTGTTGGCATGAAGCCAAACAGCTCAGGTATTGGCCTTGAAAAAGCCGGTATTGAGGTGAGCGAAAAGGGCGGTATCGTGATTGACGGCTTCTCTCGCACCTCGGCCAGGAACATCTATGCAGCAGGCGATGTAACTGGTGGTCTAATGCTGGCAAGCGTTGCGTCGATGCAAGGGCGCCACGCGGCACTTGACGCGCTGGGTGAGAAGGTCGAGGAGATTCGTTATGACGGCGTGGCATCGACCGTGTTTACTCGTCCTGAGGTTTCTGACGTTGGTCTTACCGAACTCAAGGCTGAGCAGAAGGGGCAAACAGTGCACGTTGAGGTGCAGCCGCTGCTTAACAATCCTCGCGCGGTGATCGCGGGTGCGCAGGACGGTCTCGTGAAGCTTGTGGTTGATCCGGAGACAGCAACCGTGCTTGGTGGGTCAATTGTAGGTCTGCGTAGTTCTGAACTGATCATGACGGTTGCGCTTGCGGTGCGCTGCGGATTGACAGTTCACGAGCTTGCTGAGACCGGTAGCGTGAACCCGTCAGTGAGCGAGAGCTTGCAGCGTGTTGCGGAGCATGCCAGCGAAAAACTTGGAGGAAGTAACAGTCGCGGGGTGTATGGCGCGGCGTTCAAGTGACGTCAGTACTGCTGAGCGTAGCGCTCGGCGGCAACCTCAGTCTTGTCATTGAACCGGGCTACGCTTACAACGTGGCCGAGCTCGTGCTGAACGATCTCTGACGTCGACTCAGCTCCGCCGCGACCGGATCGTGCAGCGACCCTTACAAGGGTGGGCACTGTTGGCCCACCCTTGCCCGTTTCTATGGTCGTGGCCCCAAGGCGTGCGCCTTCATTTGTAACCTCAAGAGATGAGGTTGGGAGAATTCTTATTGGCACTCCGAGGCGGGCGATGAGCGCCTGATCGGCGTAGGGAAGCGACTGAACTCCCCTAATCACGTCGACCAAGTCGCCTCGAGTTACTCGGAGGTCGCCCACCCGCCGCAGCTCTAGAGAAATGCCAGACGGAAGCTTGATCGGCGCGCCGTCCTGCACGCCATGCAGTTCAACGGGCTCGCCTGAGATGAGAGGCAGAATCTCGGTTATTGCGCGACCAACGTTCATAGTGGTTGGTAGTCTGCCCGGTTGCCGTCGGTTTGGGGCGTCGATCAGACAGTCGAGGCGCGTTTCCGGCATCGCCGCGGCCGAGCGCGGCCACCCCAAATCAGGCTGGTGTCAGCAGGCTTGCCTCGTGCACAGCTGCGCCGCTGCTTATCTCTGCAAGCTTGTCGCGGCTGTGGGTTGCGTACACGGTGCGGACGGTGCCAGATCTGCTACGCATGATCAGTGACTCTGTGGTTGCGCCGCTGCGGCTGTATCGAACACCCTGAAGCAGGTCGCCATCCGTTACTCCAGATGCAGCGAAGAATATGTCGTTGCCCGTTACGAGATCGGCGCTGGTAAGGACCTTGTCGAGGTCGTAGCCAAGATTTACAGCCTCTGAGCGCTCCTCATCATTTCGCGGCCAGAGCCTGCCCTGAATCTCTCCGCCAAGACAGCGAATTGCTGCAGCTGCGAGAACGCCCTCTGGCGTACCGCCAACGCCCCAAAGGAGGTCAACTGCGCTGCCAGGGCGTGCGGCGAACAGGGCTGCAGAAACATCGCCGTCTGTAATCAGGCGGATTCTGGTGCCAAGCTCGCGAAGCCTCTTCTTTGCATCTTCATGGCGATCGCGATCCAGCATGATCACGGTCATCTCGTGAACGGGCTTGCCCTTGGCCTTGGCAATGCGACGAATGTTTTCCTCGAGCGGTGCCTCGATGTCCATGACATCGTGCGCCTCCGCGTCGGTGACCATCTTCTCCATGTAGACACACGGGCCGGGATCAAACATTGTGCCTTGTTCAGAGAGAGCAATCACAGCGAGGGCGTTTGGCTGGCCCTTGGCGCAAAGATTGGTGCCCTCAAGCGGGTCAACAGCTACATCAACCCGAGGCGCTTTGCCGTTGCCAATGCGCTCGCCGTTGAACAGCATCGGCGCTTCGTCCTTCTCTCCCTCGCCAATTATGACGGTGCCGTCGAGATCAATCGTCTGGAGCATCTGTCGCATGGCATCAACGGCTGCGCGGTCGGCTGCGATTTTGTCACCGCGCCCAACCCACGTCGCTGAAGCCATTGCTGCTGCCTCGGTAACTCTTACTAATTCAAGTGCCAGGTTTCTATCAGGAAGTGTGCTCATGGCTACATACCTTAGCACTGCGCCTGGGCTTACCGTCGAGTAGAAAACCGAATATTGGAGCCTGCCAAAGATCAGGCAGTAGTCCAGGCTTCACTATGAAGGTGGCATTACCGGTACTTTTTCGCCGGGCGATTGCCTGGTCACATCCTCTGAGATTGAAGGAGGAAGTGCCGAGCTCGCATCTCGCCTGGTTGCATCAACAGTTGTGCTGATCTTTGGTGGCGCATCGATTGTCAGTGGTGCTGGGAAGTCAGGGCCGAGAAGAAAGGCTGCGTCCTCGTAAGCCGTTGCCTCGCGATCGCCTATGGCGACCTTGTCCAGCTTCAGCACAGACCCGCCCTTGGTTGGCTTGTAGTAGAGCTTGAATCCTTCGCCCCACAAGCCTTCGGAATTGTCGAGCT
Organism: uncultured Gaiellales bacterium; assembly: GCA_964440595.1. Lineage (GTDB taxonomy): Bacteria > Actinomycetota > Thermoleophilia > Gaiellales > SKUG01 > CAYTTD01. Next base: position 3,366 of record CAYTTD010000033.1, on the reverse strand, counting down.
TTGCGGTGATCAACCAGGAGCCTCGAGTTGACCTCGGATAGTCCTTCACCTTGAAGTTCCAGGTAAGAGTAGTAACTTTTGTTTTGCCGTCACTGCGAATCTGGCCAGCGTCCTGCTTTACTTTGATTGTCCATGCGAATCCCATGTGCACTGGCGCTGCCTCTGCAATGTCATTGGTTCTCTTTGCGCCGTCATCGTTTGCGACAAGCGTGAATGCCGTGGCTAGCGCAACAACCAGGGTTACTGCTGCTGCCATGATGCCAAGAGTTGAAGGCTTCTTCATTTAGATTTCCTCCGGGGGTCGAGGAGTTGACTTGCTATCAGACTCGTTGATCGAGGATTTCTCCGACGATTCCAGCATCAACGTGTGGCCGATTGTTGCGGCCGGTTGGCACCCACGCAAAGTCAGGGTGGTTGTGCACGCTGCCGCCGGTCCACTCTCCGAGCGTACCTGCCTTCAACGTGTAGGTGTAGGTGCGTGATGCGTAGTTCGTGCCGCGAACACCAGAGTCAGGGGTGGCATACCAGATTGTGGTGGTTACGGCTTCGCTGCCATCATTACGGGCCTGTGTATCGCGGGTGAATGCAAATACCGGATAGTTCCATACTTCTGAGTCCGCCTCAAGGTCCATAACGAATGGGTACTGGTAGTAGCCGATGTAGTAGCGCAGGAGGTAGTCCATCCACGCTGGCGCAATATCCTTATATGCATTCGAGCTACGATCGTTAGGGTCATCCACGCGAATGCCGCTAAGCATGTGGTAGGTGGGGTCATCGTAGAGTTTTGTAACGAGACCCTTCGCATTGTTGTTGTTGAACTGAACGCCGGCCTTGGTGGTTGGTGATGGTTCGGCAACGAGCATCGAGGCGGAAGCCCACGCGTGGCAGTGGCCCCACCAACCGTAGGTCTGGTCGGTTGTGAACTTGTTCTTGAGCTCGTACTGGCGCGCGCCCGGGTCATAGTTGCGCGTTGCCTTCACATACTTGTCGTACTGGTCGAGTGGGCCGCCCGGGGTGTACATGTTCATGCTGCCCTGGGGTACGGGATACCAGTATCCGGACCACGGCCAGTGGCTGGTTGAGCCCCATGTGTACTCGGCCTGCGCCGCCGATGGAACTAGCGCAGACAGCGCGAAGATTGCGATTAAAACGTTGAGAGTGAGTCTTCGGATTTTCATCTTGACGTCGTGTCCTTTTCTGCATTTTGCTCGTATTTCGCATTGTGCGAGGTACGGTCAAACAGTTGTCCCTGAATCGAAGGTACAACAGGTTGACGATTTTGCAAATAGTTGGGAGACGAGTGCGGAGAAGGCGCGCGGGCTAACTCGAGAGGTTAGATCAGTTGCGTCGATCGCCGCAATAAGACGGGAGCCATGGTGAATCGGGGCGAGCTATGGCCAAGGCGGTCGGCTGCTAGTGGCGTTGCAGGTAGGTAATGCCTTGCGGGTTGATCGCTGCGATTATCCGATCGTCGAACTTGCCTTTTTTCGCTACTTTTTCGTAGTCAGCAAAGTTTGATCCAGCATCTAATTGCCTGTGCGTGGCTAGAAGGCCAAAGACATCGTCGCCGCTCGGCGTCTCGCCAACTTTGACCATCAGAAATCCTTCGGGGGCGCTCTTTTTCGGGATGCTAAGCAGGTAGTCACGCGCCGCCTCTGCTGCTTGCGTGGCATCGGACTGGCCAAGAATTTTGAAGTTGTCCGTCTGGTACCACGCGAACGATCGATACATGTAAGACGACCCCATGCCACTGGTCTTGAAAGCAGTTTGGTGCGCAAACTTCGTAAATGTACGCTTGAAGTCAAATTCAGGCTCGATCAATGCGCGGTCTACATTGATGCCACTTCTCATGGTTCTAGTGCTCTTCCATACTCTTCCGAGCGCGTGATCTACGACGCCGGCAACCGCTGGAGAAATACCTAAGCCCAAGTTCTCAGGATTTATGGTTGGCCGGGTGACGGCTGCGACGACGGGCACGTTATAGGGGTCTCGTAGCACAACGGTTAGCTTTGATGGATGAGGAGGCTTCATGATCGTTGCATATTGAACAGCCTCTGCCATCGTGAGGCCGGGCAGAGCCAGGAGCGCGTCAGGGTTCGAGGCGAGCTCATCTTTCAGCCAAACCTCTCCAGCCTCGCCTAGGGGATCGCTTCTGAAAAGTGCCTCGGCGTACCATGCTGGTCTGCCGCTGGAGCCACCTTTGGCTTGTGGCTGATTCAATACTGCTCCTGCGAAAACCTCTTCAACGTTTAGCAGCTTTTGGCCCTCAACTGCCTGTCGCGCGGCTTGCAGCTCCGTCAGGTAAACCGAAACTCCTCCCAGTATGTCTTCTTGTCGCTTCCTGACAGCCCATAAGTGATTTTCTGCCGACACGTGCGTTTCAGCGAAACCAAGCCTGGCCATCTGTTTCGTGTCAAAGGCAGGTTCGAATGCCTCGGGCCACGGCTCAGAAGCTACATCTGTGCGAACACTGCCATCTGAGGTTGCTATGAAGCTGACGTTCCTCAGCGAGGATGAAATTTCCGGGGGCCGTTCCTCTTGAGTGCGCCTAAACAAGGTCCTCTTGATCACTGTTCGCGGCGAGGTATCAATCGGCGCTGCCAAGAGCTGTATTCGATTGTTGGTTCCGCGAACACCTACTACCGTTGTGCCCGGATTTTCGTTGACAAATGCAGTTGCAACAGCCTGCGCTTCTGCCGCGTCAATGTAGGTTGGTGCTCCGACCGGCGTGTCAGGAACGATACGCAACTTGCCTGTTGGTAGCTGCACAGTGCCAATAGGTTGCCCCAGAAGGGAAGCGGTCTCAGCGGGCAAGATTTGTTCGGTGGCAAAGGCGGCTTCAATCCTCCTGCCTGACGCGCCGAGAAATCCTTCCCGCCACGCGGTGTTGGCATCTTTCAGCGTTTCCATGAGTTCGAAGCGCCTTGAGTCTTGAAGCAGGAGTGCGCCGTCGAGCGCCAAATCCAGTTGTGGGTCTGATGCATACCTGCCCTGCGTGACGATCTGCATTGCTTCTTCGAGTTGGTCAACACCAGCTGAATCTTCGAGCCTGTACTTTTTTAGCTTGTCGAAGTCAAAGTAATCGGTAGGTAATCGCTTGGATCGTGCCCAAAGTTTCGTATTTACCATTTGTTGCCGGCGTTCGAGCAGCTCCCTGATCTCGCGCCCCTGCCTGGTGGCCTCATCAATCTCGGTGATTAGTTGATCCAGAGCTGCGACTCGTGGGCTTATGCCGGATGATCCACGTGGTGCATGTGTCAGTGATTCTGCAACGGCCTCAAGCCCACCTCTCTGCGTGAGTCTCTCGGCATCTGCGATGAATGTTGCTATGTCACTAAGTCGCAAAACAGGTACCACTGGTGTGGA
>CAYTTD010000032.1:0-9772 GCA_964440595.1 uncultured Gaiellales bacterium | reverse complement strand
CCGCTCCTGATCCATGGAATCCAAGGCCCGTTCGGCAACTTTCTGATTGGCGCGATATGTGCCGGTCTGCCACAACATGGCATCAACAAGCGTTGTCTTGCCGTGGTCAACGTGGGCAATAATGGCAATATTTCGGATTTTCGAGGCGGAAGTCGTCATGGTCAGCCAACCATGTTACCTTGCGCAGAACTTTTCTGTTACGCACTGCCCCATCCACGCAACACTTTTTCCACATTTTTACTCAACGCCCGCCAAATCACCAAACACCTGTACCTCATGAAGCGTTGCGCGAGCCAGGTGCTCACCGGTCTCAGTTTCTTCATCCACGACGGCATCAGCGCCACTCTCACGAAGATAATTGAGTGAACGAAAGTATCGACCCCTAACGATGATTTTGGCCTGCGGCGCAACTGCCCGAACCCGGCGCGCAATGCCTTGTGAGCGATTTGGGTCAGGGATTGTGATTGTCACCGACGATGCCTGTGCGATGTTGGCACGTCTAAGAATCTGCATCTTGCCCGCGTCACCATGCACCATTCTCAGAGGTGCATCGTCTTCGAGATTGGGGTTCAATTCAATTACAGTAACCTTCATACCATGGTCGATCAGACGAAGCGCAACCCGCTGCCCTGCTGGTCCATACCCGACAACTATATGGTGAGTACCAACTCCTTTTTCGCTTGCAACCTCCGCACCTAACCGCGCCGCGCCGCGAGTTGAAATCCTGTTAGCCACATCGAGAAGAATTGGAGTGATCAACAACGTTACCAGTGACACCGATACAACCATCTGAAATTGATCTGCGCTGATCAACCCCTCAAGCTGGGCAGCGGCAGCAAGCACAAAACTGAATTCACCCATCTGCGCCAACGCAAGACCACCTAGAGGAGCCATGATGCCTCGAGTCCCGGCTAACCGCAGCGCCAGACCACCCAACACCGCCTTGCCAACTACAACCGCAGCAACTACTCCAAAAACATACAGGAGGTTGTCGAGCACAAACGTAATGTCTGCCAGCATGCCAATCGTTGTAAAAAACAGGGTTACCAATACCACCCTTACCGGACCAATCTCTGCACGCACATGATCTGCATAGGGGGCTCCAGCAATGATCAGCCCGGCAAGAAAGGCTCCCAACACCGCAGACAATCCCATTGCCTGCGTGGTCCACGCAGCACCAAAGGCGATCACCACGGTAACGAGCACAAGCAGCTCTTCGCGCTCGGCAATGTTGCCTATATGGTCAAACGCGCGCGTAATGATCAGATAGTCAAGCACGTACATTACCCCAGCAAGTAAGACGATTTTGCCAATAGAAAGACCAAATGCCGCAATGGCCTGGGTAACCGGCACGCCTCCTCCTATGTCTGGAATCAGCAACAGGAACGGGATCAGCAGAACATCCTGCACCAACAAAACACCAACAGCCGCCAACCCAAAAACGCTGTCAATTTGAGCATTGTCCAGCAACACCCTTACCACCACCGCAGTGCTGCTCAACGCCACCATCATTCCAACAACAATCGCGGTTGGTGCCGAAGCTCCCAAGGCGCCAACTATCAATGCAGTGGCCAGCATCGTAAACAACACCTGCAGCACACCGCCAACAATGGCAATCCGACCAAATCTCTTCAGCTTTGAATACGAGAAGTCCAGGCCGATCGCAAACAGGAGCATCGCAACGCCGAGCTCGGCAATGCCTTCAAGCGCGTGCACGTCGCTCACCAACCCGAGAGAGCCGGGGCCACCAAGAACCAGCCCTGCAACCAGGTAGCCAATTACAGGACTCTGCTTTAACACGGATTGGGCAAATGCGCCAAACACAACCGCAACGCCCAGCGCGACCAGCACGTCTTGCAGAATCACCCAACTCTCATTCATCGTATAGCGTTTTTCCTGTTTTCGCGGGATTCAATCGCTACGAAGTGGCCAGGCATGACAGGCGCTGATCAGACAGCTTGATTCGCTGGCACACCTTCGGCGACGCAACGTGGGCACAACGAGTTACCGGCTGCGTCACACTTCTCACAAAGAACATGTCGCCATAAACATGATGGCTCGCTCGAGCAATTGACTACGCGGTTCGTTGACGAACCGCACGACGTACAGGAGCCAATAACCTCTGACACCTCTCCAAAATGAACTGAAACACGCTTGTCAAAGACATAACAGTCACCGCGCCACAGAGCATTATTACCGAGATGCTCCCCATACTTCACGATGCCACCATCAAGGTGTTAAACCTCTTTGAATCCCTTGTGCTTCATGTATGCGCTCAGGTACTCGCAGCGAACGTCACCTGTGCAATAGGTGGCTACGGTCTGATTCGGGTCGAGGTCATCAAGCACCGACTTTATCTCTCTGAAAGTACGGATCGGTGGCCGAATGGCTCCCTCAAAGTAGCCAATGTCGCTTTCATACTCATTGCGTGCGTCAAGAATCACAAGGTCGTCTCTAGTTGACAGAAGCTCGTGCCACGCCTTTGGTCGCAGCCCCTTTGATTTATTGAACACATCAAACTCTTCGTCGGGCGCCAAGGTAACAAGCTCAGGGCGCTCCTTCACACTCAACCTGGGAAACTCATCACCCTTGCCGTCACTCCACTTGAATTCCGTCTTGCCGAACCGCGAGTGACCCTTCATCTCCCGTACGTATGCCTTGACATCATCGATCTGTCCGCCGAGAGTGCCATTGATTCCCGAAGGCGCAACGATAATCCTGCCCTTCAGGCCGAGGCGCATGCAGAGCTGCTTCTGCCAATGACGCACTGACTCAGGGTCAGGTAGCGGCGTGAAGTAGTAGTAGAGGATGACCTTCTGCATTGTTTGTTTCATGGCAGATAGTTTACTGGGTCGCTGAACCAAGCTGCGAAAGGTACTGCCCTACCTGCTGAACGTTGGCCATTGCCTGGTTCACGTTCTGAGTGACCATACCCATCGTCATCATGTTCGCCAGCGTCTGGCGAGGGTTACCAAGGTCAAATGGCGGAGCTGCCTGAGCGTTCGGACCAGCCGCAGCGCCTCCGCCAGCGCTGGCACCGCCGCCGGCGCCGGCACCCGCACCGGCACCTCCTCCTGATGCAACAAGCTTTTCCCAGTTGCGCTGCCCCTCGGGCGTACTCACCTTGTTAAGGAATTTTCGAAACTGCTTTTGCTGGTCGGGCGACATGGACTGCCACTTGCTGGCAAACGCAGCGGCAACCGCGTTACCAGCGGGCGCATTTTGCACAGGGCCCCCAGGCGCAGCGGCAGCGCCGCCAACAGTTGATGTCATTTGCGAAATCTGTGAAACAGCCTGATTCAGGGCAGATATTGCGCCTGACAGGTCACTTTGAGGCTGGGGTGTTATTGCTATGGCTCCAGGGGCCACGGAAGCAGCAAATCCAGAGATTGATCCCGCAGGCGGCGTGCCATTCGGACCAACTGCGCTACCGGGTGTCAACATCGGGACATTCTCCTCATTCATCAAGGATTTACTGCATTTCAAAATGTCCCGCGATGAGCCAGCGGTGCTGGCATCTATCTTTATTGATAACACCGGTGCCCGCCCCAGGCAATACTTTCAGGGCAACCCAGAACCTGGGCCAGGAAACAAATAACGCAATGCATCCGATATTCAGACACGAGGATCAGGAAATATTTATTGGGGATGAGATGAGTACCGGGGAAGTTTTAGTTGAACTTGCGAGACCGTCGGCACTGCTTCGCAGAACGCTTGCAGAGGTTGATGCGCCGGCAGGGTGGTTTGAAGATGCGATCGCAACGGTCGCGGTATTCGGGCACGAATTGGTACCAAAGCGATTTGGTGGAACACGGCATGTTGACGCCGTTGCTCGCTACGATCTGGTCCCGGCCGGCGTGTTGTCGTCGCGGGAATCAACTCGCCTCCTGTGGCAACCGGTGGATGCCAGGCGCCCTTCGTCAGTCGTGCAACAGGCCACTGCGAGCGCAAAACATTTGAGCGTCGCTGAAAGCGAATTGCATAATGTGCCTCCAAATATTGATTGGCCAATCGCGCTGATGCAACCCGCATCAGGCCCCAGGGCAAACGGCAATCACATGGGGCTTGTTCCTCTGGCGGCGGTACCAACTGCGCTACCGAAAAATCCGCAGTCATTTGTCGCAACAGAGGCGCATATTAATCGCAGCCATCCCGACCTTCGAGCCATCGTCACTGATCAAACAGATCTTGTATTTGGGGAGTTCACTCCTCCCGCACCCGGCGCGAGGCCGATGATCGATGCAGTAGCAATTCCAAACAACCACCCACACACGGCGCTGCGTGATAACTTCATGAGATTACAGGCGGAGGCCGCGGTAAAGTGACCCAGATAAATCCCGCAAACCTGCGACATGCTGAGCTGGCATTAAACATGGCAGTCGCGAAAATTTCGCCAAACGAAAAGACGATCACGCGCATCTCAAAGCTCGTCGACAACGCTGCAGCGAGCCTTGGAACAGAAACATTGGCAGGTGTGAAAGACGCGCGCATCGCAGTTGAGAGATTGGGAGATAGCGCCAGGGCGCTGGCAGAAAAACGACTTAAGTCGACGCAGGCTCGAGATCACCTCGGGCAACTCTTCAGCGAGCACGGCGACACGCTTTCGGGTGGCGGAGTATTTGACTTCGGCTTGATGGATGACGCTGCAGCTGAACAGACGCCGGCTTTTACGTCTGCGATAAATGAGTGGTCGCGAACCATGACCAGCCTGGGAGAACAGGAAGCAGTTTGGGCGAAAGATGCGGCTAAGGCGAAGGAGCGAATTGAGGATGTCAGAACCATTGTCATGCGTGCCAATGAAGAGCTTTCGGCCGGCAGAGAGGTAAACCTCGGACGCTACGCATTCGAATATCTACTCGACGATCTCGAACGCCTGGCTGATGGCGGCCCAGAGAATCTTCCTGGAATTATTCGCCGCCTCAATTGGGCAGACTCCGCGGTTACGGCAGATTTTCGCAACGGAGTGCAGGCGATTAGGGGACACGTTGCAGGGCTGCAGGAGTCAACGCGAGCTCTGCGTAAATCCAATGCCAGCCTTGAGGCTTTTATCGCAAAGGCAAGGGATGAGCTTGGTCAAATCGAAGCCAGCTTGAGGCATGCCACCACAGCAAAGAACGATGCCCGCGCAGCCTTGAATGGCTCGAGCCGGCTATCGAGGCGCAAGCTGACCAGAGAGTTTCAGGACGCAGAACAACGCGTCGCCCGACTGGAAGCCGAAGCGCTCGACGCACGGGACCGCGTCAACATCGTAACCAGTTGGAACGGAAGGGCCGACGGATTCAAGAAGCTACTTGAAAGCATGCGGGAAGTCTCAAATCTGGCTTTCGAGGGACCAAACGCAACAGGATCATTCATTACTGCAATTGCAAAGCGCGGACGATCGACGGTTGCCGCCTCGGCTATCGATGAAGTGCGTGCAGAGCGCATAGCAACTGAGCGCGGAACCTGGATCCGAACAGGATCGGCGGCACAAAAATTCAGTGAGATGAGGCGGTCAGCCGATGACTCGGGCGTTATCAGGGAGTGGCAGGAGTTTCTTGATTCACTCGACGAAGACACCGTTGATTTGATTCGGCGCATTGACGAAAACCTGCCAGACCCTGTCATGTATCTTTCCGCCGTCGAAAACTCGCTCAGAAATGCAGGAACAGGAGTTTATGAGCGCTGGACGGCTGCCATCGAGGCGGGAGTTCGCGGCAACTTGAGCTATGAAGCATCCGCAGAGAAGCTGATACGGCTCGCGCTGGGGACCGGCGCCTGAAACATTTTTATGCATGACAACGACAAACGGTTGCGTGGCGAGGAGCATGATTGAGGGGAAGTCATGACAATAAACGCAACCGAAGCAAAAACCGCGCTTGGTTTTGTTTCAAATTTCTTTCGCGAGTCAGCAGAATCTGTTTCTAAACTTGGCTGGGAAGCTGCTGTTGCTAAAGCTGATCGAGGTTTTTTTTATGACGGTAACGCAGCGGTTCGACGCCTGGGAGAGGTCCAGTCGCTGCTCGGTTCAATGATGGTTGCAAACCCGAGTCAGGCAGCTCGCTCTGTGATCGGTTCCGCCATGGAACGCCTGGTGCGCGATGGCATCAACGCCACTGAGGCTACAGGTATCGCGCAGAGCCATTTCTTCGGGGGGATTACCACCAACCCGTTCGGAGCCAACGTTGCTGAAAGCTACGTCAATGTCGCACGCACGATCGCTGACACTGCTGACGAAGTAAGCCGCGTGATTTCACGCTACTCGTGAGGAAGCATGACCCTTACGGGTGGTAAGCATTCAGCTTTTCGATCGCCAGGTTGAAGCTGTTGATTGCCGAGTCAAGAGACATCCGATCCATCTCCGGAATCCTGGTCCGCGGCATTGGCGGGTAACCACTCATTGGTGTGGCCAATACTCTGTCAAGCATTTCGGCACCCTGTTTCGCCTCTTTGAGCGCATTGGGAATATTTATTATTCCTGGCATGCCTGGACCCTTTAGCAAGGCAATGGCCTCGTGAACCATGCCGGATGCCTCTTGGATTTCAGCCATGACCGGCACAGTGCCGGGAGACGGTGCTGCGATCTTCTCTATGGACTGGGCGAGAAGCTTTGACACCTTTGCGACGTCGGGATTGCTCTCAGAAATGGGGAATAAAGACATAGTTTCGTTTTCACTTTTTTGACTTGGAGTTTGTTGCTTGATTGCGTGATTCCTGATGGTACGCGCCCCATCGATGGTGTTGCACACGACACCTTCCACATTTCCCTATCAGTCAACTATCCGGTCCGATAAAGGCCATGATACTTATGATTTGGTTAGCTTGGTCGGCGGCTCGTGCATTCGACAATTGTGCACCTCATCGTTGTGGCCAAGTGGGAGCCGCAACAATTACCTCGCGCGCCGCATCAAGCAATTTACCCAGACGTGGATCCACGGTATCTGCCTTGTAGTGTCGCTTAAACCTAATACTGTGATCTGCGGACTCAAACTCAATCGATGTAACCACATCGCGAAACGGGTCACCTGTTGACGGCAATGACTCCAATGCTCGAACCGCATCGACCAACGGGGCGAACGTCTTCTGAGCCGCGGGCGAACGAAGGCTAACTCCCGGGTATACGCGCGCATCCCGCTTGGTAAACAGCAGGCCCTTGGTCTTCACGCGTGTCTGAATGAACTCGTCACTGCCCGCGCCGTATGCCGGACCAACGGCGTTGATCATGAGCTCTCGCGGCTTCTTTCCCGACCTGTCGACCGTGTTCACGTAGACAACTGCGGGAACTTCTGGAGTTTGTGGGGCTACTACGTACATGTCACCCTTAACAATTTCAAGCTGCGCAAAGACTCCACAGTTTTTTTGGCTGCGGGTGCCTGTGCTGACCTCCCACCTGGCCACATATGCCTTTCGCGTGGTGGCCCTGAAACCAACAAAGAAAATTGGTCGACAAACAGATGCCATGGGTGGTTAGCGTCGGGGCGAACATCATGGGGTTCGCGACAAATTGAATGTTGCATCATTTACTGCCAAAGCACAGAGCCTGCTATCTGCCGACACCGCGGTGCTAGCGCGAAACGCCGAAAAGGCCGCATTTGCAGCATCCACCCCTGAAGCACGCCTGGCTGAAAAATCAAGACAGATCGATGAGTTGATTGACTGCGGCACCCAACTAAAGGATCAGCTGGTTGCAAGAGGCAGGCTGCTTGACGAGTTCGAAAAGGTGTCACTTGGTTCTCAGATGCCGCCTCGTTCCAGGCCAACCACACCGCTAAACCCCATCCTTGATAAACCCAGTGAACCAGACGACGTTGTTGAGATCCTTGACAGGGTTTACCAGGGGCCCGATGCTTTTGACGCCGAATCCGATCGGTTAATGGCGGGAGTAAACGTACTAGATCCCCACAATCTGGAAGCAGCCATCGAAAGGCTTCGCGCGGCAAGCTCATACTGGTCTCAAGATCTACTGGCACACCAAAAAGCAACACTTGAACAATCTCTACGTAGCGCCCGATACACAAATGCCGAGGCAGCAGCAATGCTTGGGCAGCCAATCGCAACTGCAAACGTGCCAGTAAGCGTGGCGCGGCGCGGCGCCATTGAAGTTTCACAACTGCACCTCGTGCCTAGTCGCATTGCGAGTCCTCCGGCGGGGTTCTGCTTCGAGGATGACGCAATCCAAAAATCGTTGGATCTTGTGAAGCAAACCCCTGGCATCACCATTATTGGCACTCAAGACAGTAGCCGTGGTTACTTTCATCTCGCGGAGGTTCAAACAGATACGAGTCCACGCACCTTAAGCTCTGCCCGTAGATTTGGGCGCGCTAGCAAGACATTTACAACACCGGTTGAAATAGCTGTCAATGATTCCAAAGTGTGGTTTGTCAGGCTAACGGATGGATCACTTTACAGACAAACAGATCTTAAACGAACACCCTGGCCTGATGGCTTCAGCACGCCAATGACGTTAGACGAACTGAGCGCGAACGGAGTTTCATCGCCATTCAAAAGTCTGTTGACAATGACGAAAGAGGCGGGCAAGACCAACTTCGAAGCTGCAGAAAGCGTGGAGGAGGCCTTGGTAGATCTTGCCAGGGTGCGTGTAGGTATCAGAAACCAGAAGGTTGATCTGGCAGCCACAACGGGCATGCTTGACAAACCCGGGAGAGGCTCACCGGAGCTTTGGGAAGTAGAACCGATTGTGCGATCAGACGATGGGAACACAACGCTCCCAGCGCTGAACCCTGAAAGTCGCCGCTTCAGCCAACCCTTGCAAAATGTATCTGTTCGCGAAGGCGTAATGCATGCAACACAAACCAAGCCACCCCGGGGCGCCGTCGCAACAGCAGTAATGCAGGATTCGGACGGAACGCCGCACCTTGTTTACCTGGATAACATCACGTTGCCGGGCACAGGTGACCAGAACACTACGTACCACCATGATCTGCGCGCGCTGATTGATCACCGCGACGGCCAGGTCTGGTTGCGCGAATCAGATGATATCGGCCGAATCACCACGATTAGCTCGGCCAAGGCCAACCCAAAAGTCGCGCTTAACATCGAAAGCATTTTCAGAGAGTTGTTTGAAGGAAAAACCTACTCACAAGTTCGCGACAAATACTTCATGCGTTTTGCCGAAGATGAAGCCATCCGCGTGCTAGACACTTCGGATTACAATTTGGCCGCACAGCGCGCATTCAACATTTCGAGCAAAAGATACGCCAGAAAAGAAGATGCAATGCTTCTGGTTGTGAAAATTGGCAAGAACATTGACGGCAGTGACCAATTGGGGATTGTTGGCAGAACTGCCCCAAAAAAGCCAAGCGTCTGGACTTCAGATATTGGCTGGGCAGAGAAGGGAAACAGCAGGTTGGTTGCACTGGTTGACCACAAAAAAGTGGCCTGGGTGCGACCAATGCTCCGAACGACCCCTGGCTAGAGAGGCGCGCGCCGGTATTAGTTCAAGACAATGCTGGTCTTTGTAACGAACCCATTGGCACGCAAGGTTACTCGCAACCTCGTGCCCTTCCTCTGCTTGGCAGTGCGCCGCACGATGATTTCGGTGCGATCCTCATCTACCGCAACGCGCCTCTCCTTGCCGATCACCATAGTCCCGTCATCCGAGGCAACAGCAATCACCTTGTAACGACGCGAGTCCTTGCCGCCGATCTGCTTGACCGTGAGGTTGGTGAATATCGGCTCAACCCCCACGACGCGTATGTCGCGTGTTGCGGTGGTGGATCGCCCTCGAGCGTCTATGCCAGTCAGCGCGAGCGTGTGGGTACCCGGCGCAAGA
>CAYTTD010000031.1:0-9906 GCA_964440595.1 uncultured Gaiellales bacterium | reverse complement strand
GATCAACCGCAGCACGAACTACCCTTTTCAGTGAGGAGCTACCTGCACGGTGCCCCTCCGTGACCGGCAGATCACGCTCGGCAGCCCAACGGCCGTTGCCGTCCATGATGATTGCCAGAGCAATAGGAAGATCTTCATGACCTGAATCGTGCATCGATGAGAGCACTCAGACTTCCATGATCTCAGCTTCTTTGCTCTTCAGAGCACTGTCAATCGAAGCTACATATTCATCAATGACTTTCTTCATGTCAGCCTCGGCCCTACGCTCATCGTCCTCGCTGATGTCACCACTTCGCTGTAGTTCCTTGACCTGCTGCAGAATGTCGCGCCGAATGTTCCGAACAGCAATCCGCCCTTCCTCGGCCATCTTGCCGGCGATCTTTACCAGGTCTTTGCGGCGATCCTCTGTAAGTTCGGGGATTGATAGGCGAATCATCTGACCGTCATTTGAAGGATTCAATCCAAGTTCGCTCTCCGCAATCGCGCGCTCTATGTCACGGATCGCACCCTTGTCGTAGGGCATCACTGTCAACATCCTGGCCTCAGGTGCTCCGACCTGAGCCAGCTGCTTCAGCGGTGTTGAAGCTCCATAGTAATCAACAGAGACTCTGTCGAGAATTCCAGGGTTTGCACGCCCCGTTCGCAGCGTTGAAAACTCGGTGCGAACAGAATCAACCGACTTCTGCATGCGCTCCTTGGCCTCAGCCAACAATGTATCGATCATCTTGATGCTCCTTGTGTCTGTGGGGCTGCGTTTGCGTGAACGAGAGTTCCCAACCGCTCACCTTTTGAGATCCTTGCAATTGCGTCCTTCTCATCCATATTGAAGACGTGGATGGGCATTCCATGTTCGCGACACAGAGCAAATGCAGGTTGATCCATTACCTTGAGCCCCATGACGACTGCGTCTTCGTGGGAAATTTCTTTTAGAAATCGCGCGTTTGGATTCTTCCTTGGATCATCATCGTAGACGCCTTCAATCCCGTTCTTTGCCACAAGCAGAGCGTCAGCGCCAATCTCAAGAGAACGCAGTGCAGCGGCAGTGTCGGTGGTGAAATATGGATTGCCAGTTCCCCCGGCAAATATCACAACTCGTCCCTTTTCCAGGTGACGAATTGCCCGCCGTCGAATGTATGGCTCAGCAACCTCGTGTAGATCGAGGGCCGAGAGAACACGACTCGACAACCCTTGACGCTCAACTGCATCCTGAATTGGTAGTGCGTTCAACACGGTGGCTATCATTCCCATGTAGTCACCGGTTGCTCGATCAATTCCTGCAGCGGCCTGTTCAGAACCGCGAAGGAAGTTTCCAGCGCCAACGACTATCGCAACAGAAACACCCATTCTGCAAACACTGGCGATTTGCTTGGCGATCGAGTCAGCCTGGGTAATATCTACGCCAGAAGGCTGATCACCCATCAAAGCTTCGCCTGATAGTTTGATCAGAACACGTGAAAACGCTGGTTCACTCACGACTCGCCAATCACGTACCGGATAAATCGTCGAATCTCGATGTTCTCACCCATTGACGACGATACGTGCTGACGAAGCTCCTCGATCGTTGTCTCCTTGTCAAACTTCTCCTTGCCGCGTACCCACGACTGTTCAAGAAGCACGACATCAGAAAACCATTTCTCGAGTTTTCCTTCGGCAATCTTGGCACGTACGTTCTCAGGCTTATCCTCTGCCTGAGCAATGTAGATCTGACGCTCGGACTCGATGATCTCCGCAGGAACCTCATCTCGGGTAACCCACTGAGGTGCCATTGCCGCAATATGCATTGCAAGGTCTTTGCAGAACTCGACAAACTCATCGTTACGCGCAACGAAGTCAGTGTTACATCCGACCTCTACCATTACGCCGATTCGTCCACCGTGGTTGTAGACCTCAATTCGACCTTCGGTCGTGGCACGCCCCGCAAGCTTGCCTGCGGCTGCAATTCCTTTTTCGCGCAGGATCTTCAGTGCTGCGTCGTGATCACCGTCTGTGTCACCCAGGGCAGTTTTACAATCCATCATTCCTGCGCCGGATTCCTCGCGCAGTTTCTTGACCATTTGGGGGGTTATCTGAACAGTTGCCATGTGGTTACTCTCCCTGTGCTTCATTCTCTTCGCCATTACCAGAACCAGCACCGACTACTGCGAGCTCGCTCTCGTTGTCCGCGGCATCGGCCCCGGCAAACTCCTCGGCGCTAACCATTACCTTGGAGTCATCGATTGCCTTGCCTAGTGCCTCGACGAAAAGCGTACATGAGCGAATCGCATCGTCGTTTCCAGGCACTACCCAGTCAGCATCGTTGGGGTCACAGTTAGTGTCAACAAGACCAATCACAGGAATACCACATCGTCTGGCCTCCTTGACGGCCAATGCTTCCTGCGCAAGGTCTATTACCACGATGGCATCTGGAATCTTTTCCATACCGGCCATGCCACCAAGGCTCTGTTCCAGCTTCTCGAGCTGTCCAAGTCTTACCGTTCGTTCCTTCTTCCCAAGTAGCTCAAGCTGGCCAGTCTCCCGCTGATTTCGCAGCTCCTCCATGTGCTTAAGACGGTCACTGATCGTGCGCCAGTTCGTAAGGAGCCCACCTAGCCAACGGTAGTTGACGTATGGCATGCCGGTTCGTGATGCAACGTCCTGGATAACGTCCCTGGCCTGCTTCTTGGTACCAACAAACATGACCTTGCCGCCACGTCCCGTAATGCTGGATACAAAGTTGCATGCCTCAGTCAAAAGCTGCTGGGTCTGAACGAGATCAATGATATAAATGCCGCTTCGCTCAGCCCAGATGTATGGGCGCATTCGAGGGTTCCATCGTCGGGTCTGGTGACCGAAATGTATGCCTGAATCAAGCAGCTGCTTCATCGTGACCGAATAGTTCACGATATCTCCTTTGGTTGGGTTTTAACGTTAGATCCACGAGTCGAGCTGACCGGACCCTGGAGCGAACAAGTCGCCAAAGGCACCACCGATCGTCAGACCATGGGGTTGAATTTTGTGGATGTAAGCCAGTCATCAGGCACAGATACATCCCGAACATTGCCGAGTATACCGAATTTTTTCCCTAAGTAATACAGAGGCAGAGTATGGCGTTATTCCGATTTCTGTCTTATGCTTTGATTGAATCATTATGCATGGAACAACAGGAAATACTCCTGGAAGAGCGTTTTCCGACTCAGGGAAGCGCCATCAACCCGTGCGACTTTTTCCTGACGACCTGGAAATTGGTCTGCTGACAGAACTAGGCAGTGAGCTCAGAGCTAGCGCCTGGGATCTTGCAAAGGAATGCGTTGACCAGACGAACATCCAGGGCCCCACAGAGATCGAGCGGCTGGGTAACCTGCCGGCATTTATTGGTGCCTTTGCCACGTCACTGATGCGCCCGGCACCTGGACGCCGATTTGGTCGCAACCCGATGCTCGTGAGGCTGGCCGCGTCTCACGTTGAAGCAAGACGTGCGTCTGGTCACGACGTGCGGCAGGTGGTGCAGGAGTTTCTAGCGCTAAGACGGATCCTCTGGTCATTTATCACTACCAGAGATTTTTCAACACCGAATGGTAAAACCATGCTATGGCTGGAGGAGATCCTCAGCACGATACTTGATGAAGTAATAACCGAAGGAGTGGTGAGCTTCATTGATAATGCGACTCATGAGCTGACCGAAATCAGCTCACGCGATTCACTTACGGGTCTTCTAAATCACAAGGCCTTTCATGACCGCCTGGCAGTTGAACTTGCACGGTCACGGCGTTACGGCCATGAGCTACAGGTGATATTTCTTGACCTTGACAACTTCAAGCAGGTAAACGACCTGCATGGTCACCCGAGTGGAGACCGAGTGTTGTCGTTTATCTCTGGCATCGTGACCGACTCAATTCGAGAGAGCGACTTTGCTGGGCGAGTTGGTGGTGATGAGTTCGTCATCTGTCTGGTCGAGTCAACAGAGCTTGCCGCTCATCTACTGGTCGACCGTTTGAGGGAACAGCTTGCATCTGCCGCGGCTCGCGGTGAGGTTCCGGCTGGCGCCGGACTTTCGGCTGGGTGCGCAACCTGGCCAATCGAGGCGGCCGACGCTGACCAGCTGCTGGCACTTGCAGACCGACGTCTCTATGAAGACAAACACGTCAGAAAGATCGCAAGGCAGACGGAGTCAGACTAACCATCTGCTTAGCGTTGCGGTGGCTTCTCCCGTGCAACCATCAGTGCCTGTTTCAATGCATCAGGCAGCGGCGCAGTAACCTCGATCTCCTCACCGGTTTCCGGGTGCGGAAACCGTAGCTTCGCGGCGTGAAGAAACTGGCGCGTCAAACCCAGGTCAGGTGCATTGCCATAGGTTGCGTCGGCGATAACCGGGTGCCCTATCGCATCAAAGTGAACCCGGATCTGGTGAGTTCTGCCAGTCTCAAGCTTTACGCGTACGAGCGTGGTGTCGGGCAGAACTTCCTCCACCACAAAATGGGTGATTGCCTCCTGTGGCTTATCCGTATCGAGTGAACGTCGGGAGTGGTCTTGCGAGTCAGCCCCGATTGGCGCCTCAATCCGGCCCGCGCGACTGGGAACATGTCCCTGCACCAGAGCCAGGTACTCACGCTTTGTGGTTCGGCTGCGAATTGATTCCTGCATCGCTCGCAAAGCCTCAGGGGTCTTGGCGAGAATCATCACACCGCTTGTATCGCGATCCAATCTGTGAACCACGCCCGGTCTGAACATTCGATCATCATCTGACGGGGCGAGGTTTACCCCGTCTTCCGTAAGCATTTCAACCAACGTCACGGCCCGGTGGCCTGGCGCGGGATGAACCACAATCCCGGAGGGCTTGTTGACAACCATAACCTGATCATCTTCATAGATAACTGGAATGCGTCCGCCCGCGTGACTCCTCGGAGCCGGCGGGGCGATTGCCTCGTCAGCAATTTCTATCGTCTCGCCACCTTTAAGTCGATAGCTCTTCGGCACCAGGTCACCGTCAATCCTGATGTGTTCCCCCTGAAGCAACTTCTCTGCCTTTGAACGAGAACCAATCTCAACTACAGACGCAAGAAACCTGTCCAGCCGGGTGCCTTCATCTGCCTCACCTGTTCTAATCCTCACCAGCAGTTACCTGGTCTTTCTTGCATCGTTCAACATATCCAAAGCGATGAACACCACTGACAGGCTTATCGCGATATCAGCCACGTTGAAAGCTGGCCAGTGTGGAATCAAGAGGAAGTCAGTTACGTGCCCTTGATGAATCCGATCAATCGCATTTCCAACTCCCCCAGAGGCCATCAAGCCAAGACCAACTGCTTTGAGCTGGGTTGCAGGCCCGAAGCCGGCCATTAAAAATGCCACTGCTCCCACAAGGATCAGGCTTGCAACCAACATGCCAACCGGGGCGCCTTCCAGCAGGCCAAAAGCGACTCCACGATTCTTTACATGAACCAATTGCAACAGATCGCCAAACACCTCTTTGTGCTCACCCGGGTCAAAGTTGTTTCTGATCCACTTCTTGGTTAATTGGTCAACCAGCACAGACGCAGCAAAGATTAATCCTGACAGGGCAACCAAACGCTTCCGACTACGCGTCAGTCGATCATGCATCAAACTTCTTCTGGCAATCAGTGCACCGCGTAGCCCATGGCAGTGCTTCAAGGCGCTCATCAACAATCTGCTCGGAACAACCCTCACAAATTCCGTAAGTACCATTGTTGATCGCAGCCAGAGCCCTGTCAATCTCATTCAGAAGATGCTCTTCGTGCTCTTCAACAACGTGATCTCGCTCTCGCAAAAAGGTGGTCGTGGCCATGTCACCCATCTGTGACTCAAACTCATCGTCATCCTTGGCATCGTGAAGAAGCGTGCCAGGTTCATCATGCAGGGCATCGATGTTTTTGAGCACCCTACGACGCTCAGCCCTGATCATTTCTTTGTACTTTGCGACTTTGTCCTCGGTCATGGTCATGAATTATTGCCTCCTTTGAGCCAGTCTATCTAACCCTGCTCCATCGCTGCATCCATCAGATTACCAATCTGATCATCACTAATGCCGTTCACGTCGATCAGTTTATTTCTTGATGCGCCACCATGAACCAGCTCAACCTGGGCTTGACTAACCCCAGTGACCTCGCTTATCAGCTTGATCAGCTGGGCGTTTGCCTTACCTTTCTCAGCAGGAGCAGTTAACCTGACCTTCCACCCGTCACCATAGCGACCGGCAACGTATGGCTTAGCGGCTCGAGCAGCGGGAGCAACCCTGATATTGATTCTGGCCAAACCTAACTACTTCAGGTTATTCCTTCGTACGCTGGTTGGTAAATGGTGTTTGCTTGATATCTGTTGCCACTGCACTGCCGAATGTTGCCTTGCCCCCGGTTACGCCTGCAGAGGCTCCAGCCTTGGCCGTATCGCCTTCATTTCGTGATGAAAGTGGAGTCTCGGGTCGATCGATCTCCTGGCGTACAGACTGCCTTGAATACCTCGATTGCTGCTTCACGGCATTGCGCAACGTGTGACCCTTGCGATTATTTGTTGAAGCTCGCTCGGTATCGTCAAGATGAGCAATCACCGTCTGGGCAAGTGCACGGAAACGACCCCTAGCCTCCTGTTCAACAGACTGCAACTCTCTAAGCGCCTGTTCAAGTCGCTGGCGCTCCTCGTGTGCAGCGTGAACAATCTCTCGGGCTTTCTGCCCTGCTTCGCGCATAAGAAGGTCGCTCTCACGCTTGGCCTGTTCACAAGCCTTTTCCGCACTGTCCTGGGCGAGCAACAAAGTGTTCTTCAGCTGCTCTTCAAGCGCAGTGAAACGGGCAACCCTCTCGTTCAGGCGCTCGTTCTCTTCTCTTAGATCAGCACGCTCCTGCCAGAGGCTGGCGATAGTGCGCTGTATCTCGTCAAGGAAGTTATCGACTTCCTTGCGTCGATAACCGACCATTCCCCTACCAAACTCCTGCCGCTCAACTTCAAACGGTGAAACGCTCATTGAAATACATCCTCCAGAACTTGTGTACCGTTAAGAATTCGCCACTGACGTTGATTCTCCTGCACGAAATCTGGAACGCCCCTGGCTGGCTATTAGATGACCGCTGAAAACAGCGTTGGCAGGACCCACGAGCGTACTACCGACAAAAGGATTATGGCCACGATCGCAGAGAGATCCAGGAGCATGTCTCCAATTCGAATCGGGGGAATGCCCCTAAAGAGCTTTATGTATGGCAGGACAATGCTGTCGAGAAATCGCCTGATTGCGGCAACGGTCTCGTTGTAGGCGAGCTGTGGTGAAACCATGGGCAACCAACTGATTAATGCCCATCCAACGATGCAGATCATGTAGATCGTCAGGAAGAGATCCAAAAATTTGTATAGCTCAAACATCAGTTACACCCTAACACCCCGTCATTACCCCAGCTGTGTCGCTCGATCACGTGCTGCGACTACCGCATCTATGATGGCTCCTCGCACCCCGCTTCGTTCAAGATGCGCCAAACCCGCTGCTGCAGTGCCGCCAGGAGAAGTGACCATTCTCCTCAAATCAGGGCAAGTCATGCCTGAAACAGTCAAAAGCTCAGCGGTACCGTACATTGTAGTAAGAGCCAGGGTACGACCGGTTGTTGCACTCAATCCTGAAACAATTGCTGCGTCCTCAAAAGCCTCAATAACCAGTCCCATAAACGCGGGTCCAGACCCGCTCAGGGCGGTTGCCGCGTCAAATAGTCGCTCCTCAAGATGAACCACGGTTCCGAGCATTCCAAATGCGTCAATCACCTGGTCTGCTGTTTCGCCTGGCACTCTGCCACGGGCGCACACCAGGGTGCCTGCGTTGACGCAGACGGGAACATTTGGCATGAAACGCAACACTGATACTCCGCGTTCGAGGAGGTTTTCAATAGTTGCCGTCTGTACGCCGGCGGCAACGGATGCGACGACCTTTCCTTTATCTATGAGATCGGTGACCTCGCGAATCACATTCTCAATGTCGATGGGCTTCACACACAGAACGACTGCGTCGCACCACTCAACCAAAGCTCTGTTGGACTCGGCAACCTCACATCCATATTGGTCTGCAAGTGCGATTGCCCGACCGGATCCGTGATCCGTGAGCAATATGTCTCGGGCAAACTCGGGATTGGTCCGGGCCCAGCCAGCCACCATAGCTCCGGCCATGTTGCCCGAGCCAATGAGTCCTAGCCTCAGTGCGCGTTTACCTGCGTCGCTATTGCCCTCTGCATTACCCACTGCATCGGAATTGCCCGATTACTCATGAGGCAAAACCATGGGCATTGCGAACAGCGGTATCAGCTTTGATTAAAGAACCCCGAGTCGATCATTGCCGCTCGGTCTTCAGCGGTTACCTCGACTCCAGCCGGTGTGAGCAGGAACACACGATCAGCGATGCGCTGCATCGCTCCGTCAAGGCCGTATGTAAGTCCACTCGTAAAATCAATGATGCGCTTGGCGAGGTCGCCATCGGTCTGTTGAAAGTTGATGATTACAGGCATGTCTCGTTTGAACTGGTCAGCAATCTTCTGAGCGTCGTTAAAGGTACGCGGTGAAACAAATCCCACACCACCACCTCGCACGTCACCCATGGGACGCCTAGGGGCGCGACTGCGGGAAGTTGTTGCGCGCCGCCGAGAGGAATGGTGTGCGCCACCAGCCTGAGGCTCATCTATTGCATCCCATTCATCTCCGGCAGAACGTGAGGAACTCTCTCGGGTACGCGTAGCCACAGCCTGGCGGTCAGCACCGTCTTCCAGCTCCTCGGCAATTCCAAAATAGATCAACATCCGATCCCAGTAATCGCGTGCACCCATGTTTGACATGCCTTTCAATTACGACAGATTCCCAATACTTCCTATGTATACAGTACATTGCCGAGTCGGACGTATGTCGCACCTTCCTCAATAGCGACAAGATAATCCTGAGTCGTTCCCGCGGAAATGTGTCTAAGCGGATGTCGTCCACTGAATGTGGCACGCATCTCTTCGAGCAGCTCTCGGAGCCCGCTGAACGCAGGCCGTGACAATTCCGGGTTGTCTGTCCAGGCCGGCATTGTCATGAAGCCGTCGACTTCGATCTCAATGGGCAGTTGATCAAGAAAAGATTTCAAATCCTTTGGATTCAATCCGGCCTTGGCGTCGTCGTTGGCGGTATTTACCTGAACCAGAAAAGATGGTGCCCCAAGTCGGTTTTGGTCACTAGCACTTATCCAGTTCGAAAACTTTCGGGCCGCTGACAAGGTGGATAGCCCGTGTATCACGTCGCTATTGGCAGCGATCTCATTTGCCTTGCGCGACTGCACCTGACCTATGTAGTGCCAAGTGACATCTGCAAATCTTTTGTTGGTACTATCCAGCTCTTCCCGATGTCTGACCAGTGCGTCCACGCGGTTGTCACCAAAGTGTCGAAGCCCAGCATCATGCAGAACACTCATGCCACCGTCGGCGACATATTTTGTTGCGCACACCACCGAAACATCGTCAATGGTATGTCCGGCTTTAGCCGCGGCGCCAATGATCTTTTTCTGAACCTCGACAAAATTGTCGCGAATGGTCGTGAAAACTGGTGAATAGATGGTTACCATGTTTATATGTCGTCTCCCAAGATTGAAATCTATACCACCCCGACCTGCTCAAGCTGTGTGAGGGCCAAACGATACTTCACGTCCCGTGATCTTGCCGTCACTGAGATCGATGTTTCAATGGATCGCTCTGAGATGATCCAACGTGCCGATGGTCGCAGCTCCGTTCCTCAGATTTTTGTAAAGAACGTAGGCATTGGTGGCTGGGATGCTCTTATGGAGATGGTTAACAACGACAGCATCAACGAGCTGACTGGCTAAACCCCAGGTTTTACGTCATACGCTGTACGGGCATTTGGCTAATGTGATTGAGCTAGGACACATTGGAATCGGTTCCATTGCAGGTTCAACCT
>CAYTTD010000030.1:0-10038 GCA_964440595.1 uncultured Gaiellales bacterium | reverse complement strand
CAAGTAACCCTCTCTTGATTGCCATCGACGATGTGCAGGCGCTGGATGAAAGCTCTTTGGCTCTTCTGCCATATATGACCGGCGTAAGCGAGAATATGAATTTCACAATGCTCATGATCGAGCAGACCGATGCGGTTGGAGTATCTGGAACCTATCGGTCTTTCAGTGATGGTCTTGTTGCCAGACGTGTGGTGCAGCGAATCGAGCTAGGTCCTCTTGATGATGATTCCATCGCCCGAATCGTCAAACATGAGCTGTCCATGGATGCTGATGAAGAGGCGCCAACCGAAGTCGTGATTCGGGCCCAGGGTAATCCATGGTTTGCCAAGGAGCTTGCGGTTACCTGGAAGAATGGTGGCGCTGAGGGAGTTGTACCGGTCAACGTTGCAGCGGCCGCGACATCAAGACTGTATGCGTTGCCCGAAAACGCACAAGATCTGGTTACGTCCATCGCTTTGTGTCCCGAAGGTGCTTACATTGGTTGGATTGAGGCAATTTCTGGAGAGCGACCACGCTCATTCGTTAGAACAATGGAGTCTTTACTTCAGAGCGGCATTGTTCGGGAGGATTGAGAGATCATCGCGGTGGCACACCCGCTGACGCAGCAGGCCTTGATCGATGAGATGAGCGCTGCAATGCGACGTGCGGTTCACCTTGAGATTGCTGAGGTTATAGCTTCCAGTACGACGGATGCCGTGATGAGTGCCCGATCACAGGGGTATCACCTTGCATGTGCCGGTCGTACAACCGAAGCGGTCAGTCAATACCTGATTGCCGCTGAGGTGAGCGAAATTGAGGGGCGGCTTCACGAGGCGTATGTTGATTTGTGTAGAGCTCTTGATATTGAGCCTCGTATTGATGAACGTGTTGATCTGTTAAAAAAAGCCGCCTTTATGGCTGTTCAGATCGACGATGAGAGAGCAGATTCACACTGGAGTGAGTTGACCAGAAATGCATCTGCCAAACACGATGATAATTTGCTGGCATTTGCTTTGTTTCAGCAGTTCTGGTACTCAAATCAGGACCATGATGTAAAGGAGTTGCTTGACAATGCTGCATTGATTGGACCTGACATCTATGGCTGGTCTGCTCGTGCTGCTGCATGCCAATGCTGGTTGAATGGCGACTATGCAACATCAGCTAAGCATGATCGACGTGCGATTGAGCTTGCGAAGGAAGAAAATGACGTAATGCTTGAGACCATGGCTAGTGAAAAAGTCAGTAACGTGCTTGCATACAAAGGTGAACTAGATGAATCCATTGATCTCCTGAGGACGTCAATACGAATCAACACCAACAATAGATTTCACCGTTGGGCGATTAGTGCCAGAGCAAACCTGAACGAGTCTTTGGCTGAGAACCTGCAGGTCAGAGAAGCATTGCGTGAGTGTGAAACGGCATTAGCTTATATAGATCAGTATGGTCCTGAACGATCACGTTCACTGGTACTTTCGTTGCTTGCAATTGCGCTGTCAAGAGTGGGGAGAGTTGAAGAAGCGTTAGCGATGGCAAGCCGTGCCTATGAAATCGAAAGTTCAAGAGTCGTTTTATCGAACCGTGTTTTTGAACATCAATACATTAGAGCGTTGTGCAGCATCAATTACCTTTCAGTTTGTACCGAAGCGGGAGATCTGAACTCGATTCGGGCAGCAATTTCATTCGCAGAAGAAGCTGTTTCATATCATGGAATCGGTTCGTTTGAATGGGAAATCGTGAACGAAAAAGCAAAACTGGCCGTGATGGACGTTGACGTAGAAAAAGCCCTCCAAATAATTTCCAGTATGGGAATTGACGAACCTGCTTCAATGGCAGGTGCCGCGGCGTGGTTCATAAGGATTGGGTACCTGAAAAACAACGAATTGTTGGTCAATGGCGGCAAAAACATTATGGAAAAAGTCAATAGTAAGATTCCGTACGTTAAATTGCTGGAGCGGGAATTCGAAGCATATGAAGCCAAGTCGGCCGAAATGATCAGCGATATAGAGAGCGTGGAACTTGAATGGCTTGAGTGTGGCAGAGTTCTTGACTCGGCCAGAGTCAGAGCAGTACGGGGTGCACTTGAGATCAAACGTGGCGACAAGTTACGTGCCAAAGAGACACTCAAGTCATCAAAAATACAATTAACAGAATGCGGTGCCTCCTACGAAGTTGATCTTGTCGGGAAGTTGTTGAGAAGCATTGGAGCCCGGAGTCGATCAGGCAACAAGTTGTCTGAAGTTGGCGAACTTACCAAGCGTGAATTCGAGATTGCAAGTCTTGTATCCGAGGGGTTGAAAAACGCTGAGGTTGCGGAACGCCTATTCCTAGCCGAAAAGACTATTGCCGCTCACCTGTCAAATATCTATAACAAGACCGGTGTCAGATCGCGGGTACAGTTGGCGACTTGGTTGGCCAATCGTCGCAAAGCCAGCTAATCGTCTTCACTGCAGGTCGTCGCCGCCGAAGCGTCTGCCGTTCAGGTCGTCGCCGCCGAAGCGTCTGCCGTTCAGGTCGTCGCCGCCGAAGCGTCTGCCGTTCAGGTCGTCTCCCCCGAAGCGTCTGCCGTTCACGTCGTCTCCCCCGAAGCGTCTGCCGTTCAGGTCGTCGCCGCCGAAGCGTCTGCCGTTCACGTCGTCGCCCCCAAAGCGTCTGCCCTCTAGCAGGCGTTCAATTATCGAACCACCTTCAGGAGCCGCAGTGGCCGGTTGCTCTGGATCTCCCGTTGCCCTGAAGTTGATGATCCGCTCAACGGCGGTCTCATACGGCAGATCTTGCCCGTTGTCATCAAGCGTAAGGTTGGTTTTGGTTCCTGCGCCCAGGTTGAACTGTTCAAGCTCCTGCTCACGGTATGCCGGAAACTCAATCATCTCAACAAGTAATCGCTCTTTTTCAGCAGGAGACATATTTGGGTTTTGTGCCAGAATTCTGTTGTACTCATCCTCCAGGCCATGGCCATCCTGCTCAAAATGCTCATGCTCATGAACGCTGATAAGGGCTGCGGCCTTGATTGCCTCGTTTCCGATCTCAGACTCATCAAGGAGCTCGGCATCAAGCACGTTGCCGTTTGCATCAATGATTCCCTGCTTCTGCAATTCTTCGCGTACTTCCCTTACTTCTTCCAACATGTCGCCATGCACAGCGATATCGCCGGATTCTGTACTGTAGTGAGCATCCGCATGCTCCTCCTCTCTACCGTGATCACTAATGATGTCTACTCCGCCTGCTCCGTCAAGAACTTCGGTGCGTTCCTCACTCGCACCCAGTGCGAAGAGGGTTTCACCAAGGAAGTTCATGTCAACGTGTTCCTGGAGACGCTCTTCAAGAATGTTCTCTCTGGTTTCAAGGGCGGTTCCAACTATCCGATTAACCAGGTTGCCAGAGTCATCTAGTTCGGTCAGTGAACGCCTTGTCTCTCGTAGATCAGCCCTTGTTTCGGCAATGACATCGTCGCGCTGGCCATCAAAGTTCTCGCTTCTAAGTCTAAGTCTGGAAGTTGAGGGCGCTGCGCCCGCCGTTGGTCTATCCGTCAGATACGTTGGTCCAGTTGTTGCAGACGTTGTTGGGCCGGTGCCTGCAGTTGGCCGATTGCCGTTTCTTGTATTAACCTCCGCAGCGGGAGTGGGAACGGTAGGAGCACCTGTGGTTTCCGCAGGCGGCTCAGTCGGCGAAGGAGTAAGGTTGGCGTTGCCAACATTACCCGTTCCTGAAATTCCAGCTAGACCCACTGGTTCCTCCCCAACAGTTTTTCACAAACACTTGATCCTGAATCAACGCCGCGACGTGTAACCCCTTGACGGTCGCTGGCAGTCGATACTCACAACAAAAGGTACGACAGGATTGTCTTGTTGTAAACAGGCAACTGCAATAAAAGCCGAACCAGTCGTTCGTTAGCTTAGGTAATTCCACCTATATAGGTTGTCTTTATCGGGGAATAACCATATTTGTAACCAGCGTTGATCAGGCAGCGCTCCGGAGGTCAGGGAGGACAACACACGATGAACATTAGCGAGGCAGTTGATCAGGACAAAATCATCATTGGCACCTGCGAGCAGCGGTATGGTGTCAAGACCAATCGTATGGAGCTCACTGCAACCATGGCGTCTCCAGTTATCAGATCTCTATCGGCGGCAGAAAGGATTGCTTGGGGTGTTGCAAGCTCAACGGCTCAGAGCTTGATCGTTGCCCAGATTACTCCGGAGGCAGATGATTCTGGATTTGTCGTACTATTGGTCACTGAGAAGATTGGGCTGACTGGATTGCTGGGGATAGAGGCTTCCGCCGCACGAGTTCGAATCATGTCAGTAGTGCATCCCAGAGGCATCGTGCCTGTTTGTTGACAATGCAGGGAAAAACAGTGCTCTCGAAACTGAATTCTGGCAAGCGAATGGTCGTCGTGTAGTATCGGATTTGTTCGCACAGCTTCACTACGAACGAGAGGGGAACACAGTGAAAATTGCTGTTTGTATCAAGGAAGTTCCTGCGGGCGGTGCCAGCATGAAACATGATCAGGCATCCCATCGCCTTGTGCGGGATGGCGATCAGATACTCAATACCTTCGACACACACGCCGTAGAGGCAGCAGTGCAGTTGAAGGAGTCCGGTGATCATGGCGATGTGCATGTGGTTGCTGTTTTGATGGGACCTGAAGGTTCATCTAGAACAGTGCAAAAGGCATTGGCCCTTGGTGCTGATGAGGCGGTTCACGTTAGCGATGCTGCGATTGCCGGCAGCGATATCTTGGCTACGTCTCGTGTTCTCGCTGCTACTATCAAGGCGCTTGGGGTAGATCTTGTTCTTATGGGGCAGCAGGCTGGTGATTCTGATTGCTGGGCACTGCCAGGTTGCTTGGGCGAGATGATCGGTGTTCCTGTGTTTACGCAGGTTTCATCCATGCAGCTGGCTGGTGGTGAGATCACCATTGAACGGCAGACCGAAGCTGGATACGAAAAGCTAAAGGGGCACCTTCCCGTGGTAGTTAGCGTCAGTGACGCAATGAATACACCACGGTACCCGTCGCTGAAAGCGATTATGGGTGCAAAGAAAAAGCCGGTTGAAACGCGGTCGCTCGAATCATTGGGGTTGGATGCAAGCCTGGTCGGTGACGCGGGCTCTGGAACAGTTGTTTTCAACTTCAATGCTCCTCCGGCCAAACAGGCTGGAATAAAGATTGAGGACGACGGCGCCTCTGCTGAAAAGATCGTTGAGTTTTTGAAGGAAAAAAGCCTGATCTAAATCAGGTTAGCTTCAAAACACCAAAATGTTAGGGGAAAAAATGAGCATTCTCACATTTGTTGAACATCGCGATGGCGCTCCTGTGCAGGCATCGTTAGGAGTACTCACTCAAGCAAAAACCATCTCGAGCGCGCTTGGCGTCGAATCAGTTGCCGTTGTCGCCGGTAACGATGTAGGTGAACTCGCAGCCTCATTGGGCGGCTGGGGAGCCGATCGCGTTTACGTCGTGGACGGCGTCGATTGGTCTGCACCAATTGCAACAAAGCTCGTTAGCGTGCTTGACGCTGCAGTTGAAAAATCAGGTGCAACACACCTCTTTGCCAGCGCTTCGGTATTGGCTGCTGAAATAGCTGGTGGCGTGGCTGCCCGTCGCGGAGCTGGCATCAATGTCGATGGTGTCGGGATTCGTGTTGATGGTGGTGACGTCGTATTTACGCGCCCGGCACTTGAGGACTCAACATGGGTGGATGCCGGATGGAAATCAGAAACCGGCTTTAAAGGTGTGGCTCTGTTTCGCGCCGGAAGCTTTCCTGCTGAAGCAAGTAGTGGTGCAGTGGCTCAGGTTGAGGCCATCGACCCAGGCGCGCCGACGGTGCCAGCGCCAACTCACCTTGGTTTCGAAACGGTTGAAAGCCAGGGAGTAGATATCACCGAAGCTGACGTGCTTGTCGGAGCTGGGCGTGGACTTGGAGGCCCTGAACACTTTGAAATGGTAGAGAATCTTGCAAAGTCACTTGGTGGAGAGGTGGCCACAACCCGAGCTGTTGTAGATGCTGGCTGGTATGACTACTCAACACAGGTTGGACAAACCGGTAAAACAGTAACGCCAAAGCTCTACATTGCCGTTGGAATTTCAGGTGCGATTCAACACAAGGTTGGTATGCAGAATTCGGGTACGATCATTGCGATCAACAAAGATCCTAATGCGCCAATTTTTGAGTATTCGGATTTTGGTGTCGTCGGTGATCTGTTTGACGTAGTTCCAAAGCTTGAAGCTGCCATAAGGGAAAGCAGGGTGTCATGAAGCCATCATCATGGCCTCCTCCTATAAAGCGCGGCGAGTGGATTGTCGAGCCGCAGGCGGCAGAGGATGAGCGTCTTGAAGTGGGGGCACTCTTTGTCGGAGGTGGTCCCGCGGGGCTTGCTGGAGCAATCCGCCTGGCTCAGCTGATAGATGGTGACGAAGCTTTGCTGGAGCAATTGGGAGAAGTGCCGATTGCAGTCATGGACAAAGCCGCGACATTTGGAGCGCACCAGGTGTCAGGTGCCGTAGTTAAACCTGATGTATTGAGGGATCTGTTTCCTGGTGTAGATCTTTCGGAGATGTCATCGTTTGGTGAAGTAACCAAGGAAGCGGTATACATACTGACCAGGAATGGCAAGCTGAAGATTCCAACGCCTCCGCCATTTCGCAATCACGGCAACCACGTCTTTTCGCTGTCTAAACTTGTTAGGTGGATGAGCGAACAGGCCGAGGAGTTAGGCGTGATGCTGTTGCCAGAAACCGTCGGCGAAAAACTCATCGTCAAGGATGACTCAGTGATCGGTGTTTTGACGGGTGACAAGGGCAGGGGCAAACAAGGAGAAGAGCTTCCCAATTTTGAACCCGGTAGTGAGCTCCACGCAAAGATGACGGTGCTCAGCGAAGGCACCCAAGGGCATCTAGGTATGGCAGCCGCATACCGATTTGATCTGAACGCGGATCCGCAGGTTTGGGCGCTTGGCGTCAAAGAGGTGTGGAAGGTCGCAAAGCCTCTGGATCGGATTATTCATACGATGGGGTGGCCACTCAGGTATCCGGCCAGGTACGGTGAATTTGGTGGCAGCTTCATTTATCCGATGGGTAGTGACCATGTATGTGTCGGATTTGTCGCCGGCCTTGATTCCCGAGACGCAACGTTTTCAGTGCACGATGTGTTGCAGGAATTCAAGACACACCCATTTGTCCGAGATCTGCTTGAAGGTGGCGAGCGTGTTGAGTGGGGGGCAAAGACGATTCCAGAGGGCGGATTCTGGGCTTTGCCAAAATCTCTTTCAGTTTCAGGTGCGATGCTGACCGGTGATACAGCCGGAATGGTTAACGTACCGAAGCTCAAAGGTGTGCAGTATGCGCTCCGATCTGGAATGTTGGCTGCTGAATCTATGTATGAGCGGTTGAAGTCTGGTGATGAATTGTCAGGTGCGCATCTGACTGCATACGACGATCGTGTGAAGGCCAGTGAGATCCATGCTGATCTCTATCGATCTCGCAATATGAAGCAGCCGTTCAGAAAAGGGTTTTTTATTGGTGGTGCGCTTGTCAACATGATGGAACTTACTGGCGGTAAGTTCCCCGGCAAAAAGTGGGACAACCATCGTGACTCAGATGCAGAGGTATTCACAGGTGGCAGGTCTGACACTTATCCCGAGCCAGATGGCAAACTAACGTTTGACAAGCTTTCAAGTGTGTTCATTTCCGGAAACAAAACTCGGGACGACCAACCTGATCACATCAGAGTTGAAAAGGAACTGCCACGCGCAGTAGCGAAGGCATACGTTCACATGTGCCCTGCCGCCGTATACGAGATACCGGAAGAGCAAATGCAGGGACCAGATGACGGCAGCGTGACCATGATAGTTAATCCTTCAAACTGTGTTCACTGCGGAGCAATCACAGCCAAAGGCGGAAGATTGACTCCACCAGAGGGTGGTAGTGGCCCTGAGTACCAACAGATGTGATCGTAAGCCATTTATCAAGCCATGGCTATAGGACAGGTGCCGATGGATCAGGCACCAGCGACAGTGGCGTTGATCCCAAAGGTAGGTAAATGGTGATCGTCCAGTACCCCGGGTCGTTTGCTTTGCGCGCAATCTCAGGCTCAGGAGCCTTGAAATCGTTGCTCACCCAGGTGTGTTCATTGCCGTCAGGCGTCTGAAACCTGATTGCGGGTTTGCTGAAACCAATGTCTTCAGCAGGTAATAGCCTGAAGACACGTTTTTCAAGAATTCCTGTGCTCATTAGTCAACTCCCATCAAAATTATCGATTGGATTGCGTAGTTATTGCATCATCTCAGCGAGGCAGTCAGCAATACAACTGTTTTGGCGTCCTGCTCTTTGGATAGATTCATTGACATGGAGGAAGACTACAGGGGAAGCTACAAAGCGGCAGTCGACGAAGCCATTGCAGGTGGAATCGGTGTTTACGCAGATTTCGATCGCGAAAGACAGATGGAGTGCTTTCGTGTTCTGTCGTCAGATCGTGATCGGTTACTTGGATTTGCAAAGCGCGAAGGCATTATGACCGGCAAGGTCGATACCCTTCAAACGCTGCGTAGCGACAAGCCTCTTTTCCAAGTGATCGCCGTTGGTGACGATACTAAAAAGATCAGGTCTTATCTCATGAGGCTTAGGCAGGAGTAACTTACCGCCGTAGGATTCGCGACGTTACCGCTGCTGCAAGTGCTGCGGCGGCGATCAAGAACATCCACCACGGGGGAATCACGTACACGCGTCCGAGTGTTATCGTTTCGGTTTCCTGATCGGTCGTTAGTGTTACTCGTGGGGTGTACCAGCCAATGAGAGGCACGTTCTCCCACTTCATTTCTATCTCGCGGTGCCCACCTGGAAGAACTGGTGGCAGATCGTGTTTGAGTCTGTAACTACTGCCTAGTGGATTGTCAAGAATTAGATAGACGCTTCCATCAAGCAAATTCGTGCCGCTATTTGTAGCCCTGACTCTGAATGATGGATCATCCCCAGCCCTTACAAATATTGGGGCGTCGAGTGCTTTTAGGTCAAAATCTGTTGAAGACCGCCCTGGAACATCAATCAATATCTGAGCAACTGCGCTCGCGTCAATCGATACCCTCGCCTTGCCGTCGGTATTCGACGCGGTGGTGGAGACCGTTTGGGATACTGTTATACCCACGACGTGAGTGCCAGGAGTGGCCCCGGCAGGAGGTCTGATCTTCGCTGTGAATGCAACACGATCACCTGAACCGACAACTCCGCCTCGCCAATCGGTTTTTACCCATGCAACCTCAGGCGTATCCTTTGCTGCTATATCGGTAAAGGAGCTGCCATCTGCATCCGCAACAAGTCCAACCACGTCTACTCGAACGTTCAAATCATCTGACGTGTTGTTCAGTAGAGTCAATCTGGTTGTCTCTACCGAACTACCACCTTGAGCGGTAATCACTACTCTTGCCGGAGACAATGAGACGAATTGCCTTTCGTCTTGCTGCGCTTTTGCAACTGCCGTTGAAGGACTCGAAAGCGAAACAAGCATGTTAACGGTGAGCGCAGCAACGATGAATACCAATAGCCGGGAGGTTGCTGTATTCGTGCCGCGAAGTGCCAGGAAATTATCCATCCATCTGAATGTTACACGGAGCTATCTTGCAGAAACGTCAAATTCAACGAGTGCTCTGTATGAGCCAGGGCGCGAGTCTCCTGATGATTGCACTACTGCGCCAAATCTGAATCGGCAAATTCCTGTGGCACTGCTGCTGGTTCTGCATACAGACAAAGGTGAGTCTCCTACTGAATAAACGTTCGGGGTAACGCTCAGGTCTGTGGTGGCCGCAGACAATGACTCAAGCCGAAAAGAAAAACCATCGCCGGGATCAGGCAGAGCGCTGTCCGTAACGTCGGGGATATCGTCACCGGCGCATGAGCTTTCGATGCACTTCATTGCCGGTTGAGAGCGCAATGCGTTCGACAGACTCGTCTCTTCCTGCATCTCCAGGTCGGCTCCGGCCTCGCTGTTGTTGCTGCCAAAAGAAACATTGCAATCAGTGTTAGTAAACTTTGGTGGGTCGTCGGGTACCAGTTCGCCAATGTCGAGA
>CAYTTD010000029.1:0-10234 GCA_964440595.1 uncultured Gaiellales bacterium | reverse complement strand
ATGGTTGGCATGTGGATCGTACTCTGTGACAGTTGATTCGGTAAAAGGACTGGTCGTAATACCGCTGACATTGATTATCTGGCCGTGCCGCACTGTTAGCAGTGTTTCTTCAGGAACAACACCAGTGCGGAGCTTGATCTTCATCTGCTTTTGAAGGTAAGCAAGCGATTCATGTGTTGATGCAAACACGACGAGGCCTCTTGCTCGTCCAAGTACCAATGGTCGGCCGCGTCCTCGCGCAATGAACGTCAAATCGTGTCGTGCCATATCCCACCATGACGTACTGTAGGAACCTTGTAGAAGGGGAAACGCCTGATCAGGAGAATCCAGGACGTTCAGCAGCATGAAGATGGCTTCACTGTCAACGGTCATTCCATTTTCAGCTCTTGGTCTGTTCATGCGCTCAAAAAGTGCATCATCATTCTGGATTATCCCGTTGTGTACACCAATAATCCTGCCGTGGCGAATGGGGTGATTGTTGCCATGATGTGAAGGCTGACCTTTAGTGTGGTCGCGTACATGAACCATTCCGTCGGTGATTCCACCGCTGATACGGGACTGGAGGTTATTCAGGAAGAGGTGGGGCGGAAGTGCTTTTTTGCGGGTGGTAACTTCGCCGTCAGGGCGCCGAATTGCAAATCCGCAAGCGTCTTCGCCTCGTTCAGCAAGACCAGCAATGAGCAGGCGAATCAGTGCGTCATGGTCAATCTGATGATGTGGTGCCACACTGTAGCCGGCTATTCCGCACATTCGCATTCATCCAAACGGGTTACAACTGATTCAATCCTTTTCGGCACATTTTGTTGCGTCCAATAGACCTATTTTGAACAATTTTCGAAGTTCTCCTGCTTTTGTGTGGCGCAATTGCCCGTACGACCGGCGCCATCTGTAGTTTTATGCTGTGTTTGAGCTGCCATTCGACATGACAATCATTCTCCTGGGCCTGATCATGGTCCTGCTGGGTGGTTGCATCGTTTGGATGCTGATCATGCGCAGGCAGATCGTGCCGCTTTGGCTTCTGATTCTCGCGATCAGCTGTTTGTTTGGCGTCGGGGTAGCAATCCTTGCTTTCATACCATCTAACAGCCTGGTTATCGCCCCAGCGGAACCAGTTAACCTGGTTGACCGTTTTAGCATTGACGGTGAAAAAGCACCTGAACTAAATGGCAGGCTTGCCTTGGTAGGGGTATATGAGATTGAACCGAATCTGCTCCAGTCACTTCTTTACCGGCTTGATGATCGGGTGACGATGACACGCAAGCTTCCCGAAGACGTCGGCGCGGCTAGAAGCAATGATGAGGCGGCGATCAAGCAATCAAAGAAGGTAGCCGCTGCTGCTGCCTATCGATTGTTGGGCGAGGAGGTGCGCATAACTGGCGGCGGAGCGCTGGTTACCGGCGTTGACCCTGAAGGCCCTGCCCACGGTAGCCTTAAATCTGGTGATCGGATAGTCAGGCTTGACGGAGCGGCAGTTGCCACCGCTCAAGACGTGACAAGTGCCATAGCCAAGCTTCCCCCAGGATCAGTCGTAAAGATTGGATTTCGAAGGGACGGGCAACCCAACGTGATAACCGTCAAGACGGGCGAGCCAAATGACAACACCCCAAAAGCCAAATCCAGGATTGGCATAGGGATCTCTACGTGGGATCTTGGAATTGAACTACCACACGAGGTAAAGATTGACACTGACGACATCCTCGGGCCTTCTGCGGGGCTTGCGTTTGCAATTGCAATATATGACGCCGAGTCTGATGATGACCTCGTACACGGGCGTAGGGTAGCCGCTACAGGGCAGTTGACGTTGGAGGGGATGGTGGAGTCGGTAGGCGGCGCACGCGAGAAGGCAATTGGTGCTCAGGAGGCCGGCTACGAGCTTATGCTGATTCCACGTGACAATCTGGATCGTGTCAAAGACGGTCTTCGGCAGGCATGTGGAGGAGACATCAAGAGCAAAGACTGCATCAAGGTGGTGCCGGTTGATTCGGTTGAAGATGCTATCGACTACCTTGAAAACTCCTAATTCGGTTGGTTTTTCCTAAAATATGGTGTCGCGTTCTGGTGCCCAATACAATAAAGAAAACCCGTTGTCCAGACGCCTCAACAAACACTTGAGAAGCAAAATGTTTTTCTTCGCAAAGACCGGGTGTTTAACAAAAAACTGACTGCACAACTGGCTTCAAATGGTGCATACTTCTCCGCCGTGGCGTGCAGAGAATCGCGGGCTCCCCAGAGTGTGTAATTCGTGTTCTCTGCCGGTTGGGTTGAAAAATTTCTAGGTGCCAGCGTTGCTGGGTGGGTGGAATAATTGTGCCTGAAAAATTAGGGGTGGCGAAGCATGTTGCAAAGAGAAAGACATCACTGTGTGATGGGTGCTACTTTCGGAAAGAGCTCCTGTGCACGATGGATCGTGAAGACGGTTGTGGAACTTTCAGATCGGTTTTAGGCGGTCGCCAGGCAAAGCGAAATCCAATGCCTTCACTTGCCGATCGGATGAAGCAGGTATTGCCCGATTGGGCAATGGACCATCCACTTGCGCAGGGGCGTGATCCGGAAAGCTGGAAGGATGTAATCCGGAGGGAGCAACAGAAGGCTCAGTCCAAGGCAGACGATGTTGTACCAGGGGAGCCAATCCCACAAACGGCTGAGGAATCGACGTTTACACTGCGGGAGGTCAAGTCAGAGCCAGTTGGTGTTGCCGGCGACGTTCTCGCAGCGGTGCGCAGGCGTGCAATGGTTTCTCCAAAAGAAATCGACAAGCCTCTTCCGGCAGCTGCTTCAACAATCACGAGTCAAGTTGCTCGGAGTGTTGCAATCAATTCTGACGAAGATCGGGTTGGCGCCGGGCAAATGCAGATCCCGGGGTTCTCAGATCCAACAATTGAGCGAAAGCGGAGAATTGCGTCCAGGGTAGCTTCGAGGTATCCAGCGGCAAGTGTTCGCTAGGTTATGGTGACGTAACTGAAGTGCTTCTTTTTGCAATTCGCTCTGCGTCGACAATGGCAATTATGTTCTCATCAAATCCGTCTGGGATTGATGATTGGTCCAACTTGAACCCGCTTACATGGGGACTACCTAACGGATGATCCGTCTCCACTTCGAGAGTTGTCAGAAAGTATCCCCGATCACCCTTTGTGATCGCGATGGCCGGCTTGTCACCAGCGGAACGCGCTGATGCAGCAGCAATGGCGTCGCCGAGTTTGGAGTATCCCTTGCGTGCACCCACTTCGTGCCTGCTAGCGACAATGGTATCTCCGCCCCACCAATTTCCGGCATCAATGGTCGATACCTGTGATTCTGGAAAAAGCGTTCTCACCTGCGATGCGTCGATCAATGATGTCCCGCTTTCTCCAACCACTGCACTTACGCCTGGTTTTACAAGGAGCTTTGAGGCAACTTTGGCATTGGAAAGATCCGGCGCTTCGTTGAGTTGCCAACCAACCTTGTGGTTTATGAATCCATCCCTGGTATTCACCACCGCCACTGCCCGGCTAGGAAGCTTGCTGTATTTGCTCCACTTGGAATCATCATGAATCAGTTGCTCTGCAGACGCGATTGCATCATTGATTGATTGATACGCAGGTTCATCTGAGCGCGAATAGAGCTGACCTTCAACAAACCTGGTTTCATTTGAACCAGAACGCAGCCTGGGAGAAAGAACCAACACGTTGAACAGATTTGGCGATGGATATCGATCAGAAATTGGTGTTGGAACTTTCATGGTCTGGACTCCCTGATTACTCAACCAGTCGAGTAGCAATACCTGTCTGATATTGAAACTGGACTCCGTTTTGG
The DNA here is from genome assembly GCA_964440595.1 of uncultured Gaiellales bacterium. Classification (GTDB taxonomy): domain Bacteria; phylum Actinomycetota; class Thermoleophilia; order Gaiellales; family SKUG01; genus CAYTTD01. The sequence goes on along the minus strand of CAYTTD010000029.1, from coordinate 6,442 downwards.
ATGATTTCTCGTTCGTTGTTGCGTAAGGAGTGGTCCGATCCTTGCAAAAATGATTTCAGTATTGCGTGGCCCCAACGTCCAATAGGAAAAGCACTGACCGTTTTGTGTCATGGGTGTGACCGGCACCGACCACGGTTTTCCTCATCAATCCGCAACTTGCGCTACAGGTGTCTTCGATTCAGGCACCCAGCTCTATCTTTGAAGCCAAGCCATCTTCCTGTGCTACAAAGTGGTTGAAGCTATCCAGCGATACGCCGCTATGAACCCATGGAATTTCACCTGGTTCCATTCGTGCGATGGTGGCACCTCCGTGTGCGTTTTCCATCTTGTCCAGTTGATCAATTGGAACTATTCCATCATTGGATGCATGTGCAAGTAGCAATGGAGACGTAATTTGATTGGCAACGTTCACCGGGCTCATCGTGCCTTCTGCCTTGTCTCCAAATGCATTGTAGCCTGCAACCCTCACCGAGTCTGCAAAGCCGTTGCCACCGATCGACGGAATATGCGTTGGCCCCGCTTCTGAAACAATCAAATCGACATCTTGACGGTTTGCCCCGAGAATCATTGCCAGATGTGCCCCTGCGGACGCACCAATAACAGCAACCGGAACATCCGGTCCTTGAGCCGAACGCAGCGCATCATAGAACGCTAAAACGTCTTCATAACTATCGCCGCCAGGGCGGTAGTCTACGTTCAGTGTTGCCCAGCCTCGGTCACGCCAGCGCTGAACCTCACCATCCATTGACCTGAGCGCACCAGGCCCAACGCCAAACCACGCACCGCCGTGTACGATCAGCGCGACACCCTTAGGGGCATCCGTAGACGTCGGCAGTTGCCACTCATGGAGCGGGACATCTCGAGCGCCGAACGATGACGCCAGGGCAGCCGCAAGCTTTGCATCGTCAACTGAAACCCGTGGCTTCGTAACGGGTATAGGTGGAGCTTCCTCATGTGCGGACGGAGTCTTGGGACGATCCTGGACAACAGCATCGTCCGGGTCCTGCGGCCCAAAGATCTTCATTGCCGCGACGGATCCACCTACCGCCAGCCCAGCTGCACCCAATCCAAGAAACAAGGATCGCACATTCATTTGCTGCCTCACCACTCCCCGCAAAAATCAAATCTACCGCTCCCAATTATCGTGACCTGCGCAATTGTCGTTGCAGCATGGTAGCGCTGGTTTGTAAGCGTTTGACTGGACTTTTCGGCAGAAAAAACCATGCGTGTTGCACGTTCGATTGGTAGCATCGTCGAATGGAACAAAAAACGAAATATAGTGGAAGTATCGTTCGCAAGGCTGGTAGCTGGGCACTTTTTTGTGTACTGATCATTGCAATCTTTGCAGCGTCTCTGCAGGCGAAACCGCCATCAGACCGTTCTGAGGTTGCTCCACGTCAAACTCAACGCGCTAAGGTCACCTACACCGCCAATACCGTCGTATTAACTCGACAACAGGTCAAAAAACTCCTTGTTGCAGTATCTAAGGACCGCAAAGCACTGAAGTTCAAATCTCACGCCACCTTGAAGAAGGTCAAGAAGGGCAAGGTGCTACTGCTTACGGGCGCCGATGTTGGCAAGGTAACCAGGGTAAGCAGGAAGAAGGGAAAGATCACGGTTACCGTAACCCCAGTGAAACTCACGGAAGTAATTAAGAGTGGCACCATTTCAATGTCCACCGAGCCGGATTTTCGAAAGGCATTCTCAAGCGCCAGCACTGCGCTTAACAAGCGAGATGGCGCAAAGTGGGAAACACCTTCATATCCGTATGTAGACAGAGTGAACAAGGCTGAGGAAGGAAATCCGGTCACCATCTCCGGATCGTTGGATAACTATAGCTACGCAATACAGTTCGTTGCCAAATCCAAGACCCGGATGAACTACAAGGGCACGATTTCCTATAAGAGCCTGGGGAGTAATGGTTTGCTCGCAGTTGGTGGAGACATCAAGTTCGAAGGCTATCTTGAGCTCGCAGAGCAGGATCTGGACATGTCGGTTCAGAATGGCACGGTCAGCACGACTGAACTTTTGTTAAAGCAGTTGAACACCAATACCAGGATGACCTATGTCGTCACAAGTGGCTCGGGCACTGGCGGGGTTGGAAATCCACCTGTGTTCAGGATGCCGATTTCGTTGATCGTGCCGATGCCGATCGGTGCAACAGGCATACCATTCTTTCTGAAGCTTCAGGCGGCCGTAGTGCTCAAGCTTGGGGTCACATCGTCAAACTCAACGATTCAGGGTGGCCAAGATATAACTTCAAACGGAACAACCACCCTGACGCAAAACGGTGCCACCACTGGGGCAACACAGTCGGGGGGTGACGGCAGTGGCACTATTCTCGACAAAAATACAGTGGGGGCGTCATCGTCAGCATTGCCAGCGGCAGTAGTCATTGCGTTTCAGCTTCCCAAGATTGGTTTTGGCCTCGGCGTGGCTGCAGCAAATGGTGTTGGGTACTTTGATGTGATTACCACGATGACCCAGGAGACAGGTTTCTCGCTTCTTGGTATTCCTTGCTCATCGTACGCTTTGAACCTGTCGCTTGGTGCCGGGTTCGAAGCTCAGATCGGCAGCATCGGAATAGACACCCCGCGTACCAGGTTGCTCGAAAAAGATTACACAGGAAAAGAGCCAGGTTGCTGATCTTTGCCAGCTAACCCTGATTCAACCAACCGATACGGCAAGAGACTCAGCTATTCGCCTTATGCCTTCAGGTATGTCAGCGGATGCAGACGAGCTGTACGCTAACCGCATTGATGACCGATTGTTGCTGCCGAACGCGTTGCCAGGCACCCAGGTAACACCGCTCTTTGCGCCGTCTGAAAGGCTAAGGGAAGTATCTGACCCCGGCACATCAACCCAGATGAAGTATCCGCCAAGCGGCGCGGTCACCCGGGCATCAGGAAGGTGAGTGCGGATTGCTTCGACCATAAGGTCTCGCCTGCGATGCAATTCGCCACGCAGCCACTCAACGTGGGATTCATAGTGGCCCGACTCTCGATAGCGCAGGAGAAGTGCCTCAGTGGGAAGACTTGGCGTGATGTAAGTATCATTTGCCAATCGTTCGATCTCGCCTGCCAGTACCTCATCCGGGAGGATGAGATAGCCAACTCTAATGCCCGGGCTGACTGTTTTTGAGAATGATCTGGCGTGAATGACTCTACTATCACCGTCTGATCCGAGTTCAAAAAGCGTTGGGGGAGGTGCACTGTCAAACCAGAGTTCGCCATACGGATCATCCTCAAATATCAAGACATCATGCTTCTGGGCAAGCGCAAGAACCGATTTCCTGCGTTCGATGGACATCGTCATTCCGCCGGGGTTCTGAAATGTCGGAATGGTGTAGAGCATCGAAGGCGAGTGCTGTGAAAAGCAGGCATCGAGAGACTCTGGAACGATGCCTTCGGCATCCGTCTCAATCTCGACGGTCTTGATTCCAGCCCGTTGCAACAGAATGAGAGGACGATCATAGGTGGGGTTTTCAACTGCGACACATGCCACGTCTGCCGTAGACTTTTCACGGAGAAGCTCGGCCACCAATGCGAATCCCTGCAGTGAACCGGTAGTCACCACAATGCGCTTGGCGTCTACTGCATGCATCTTTGCGAGGTGTTCGCGCAGCGGGGAGTAGCCAAAGCCGGGGCCGTAGCCAAGAACAGCTCCAGCGTCTTTGCTCCACATCTCGACGGACGCCTCCTGAAGCGCCTGTAGCGGCAGCATGTCGGGGGCAGGAACTCCTCTGGCAAATGCAATTTGGTTCATGCCAGTAGTGCTACCTGTAAACGCTGAATTGTTAACCTAATCAGGCAGGTACCGCCACACCGCGTGCTGCGGCTACCAGACCTGCTACCTCTGTTGGGTTTTTGCCAACCTTGACGCCAACGGCCTCGAGCGCAGCAATCTTGCTTGCAGCAGTCCCAGAGTTACCCGAGATGATCGCGCCGGCATGTCCCATCTGCTTGCCCTCGGGGGCGGTCAGACCGGCAATGTAGCCAATCACCGGCTTGGAGATGCGTTCGCCGATGAACTGTGCAGCGCGTTCCTCCTCGTCTCCACCAATTTCGCCAACCATGACGATCATGTCAGTGGCTGGGTCATTCTCAAACAGCTGCAATACATCACGATGATTCGAACCCACGATTGGGTCGCCGCCAATTCCAACGATGGTGCTCTGGCCGATGCCCATGTCGCTCAGCTCCTTGCCAAGCTGATAGGTGAGAGTACCGCTTCGCGATACCAGACCAACTGAGCCAGGGGTGAAGATGGAGGAGGGCATGATGCCGACATTTGCTTCTCCCACCGTGCAGACTCCTGGACAGTTCGGCCCCACAAGAGTAACCCCAGCATCCTTCACGTAGCCATATGCGTTCAGCATGTCGTGAGCTGGAATTCCTTCGGTTATGCAGATGACAGTCTTGATGCCGGCATCCACGGCCTCAAGGATTGCGTCAACAGCGAACGGAGGTGGCACGAATACCATCGAGGTGTTGGCGCCGGTCTCGGCGACGGATTGTTCCACGGTGTCATAGACCGGAATACCTTCAACATCCTGGCCACCTTTGCCAGGAGTTACACCGGCAACTACCTGAGTGCCGTAGGTCTTGTTGTTCAAAGCATGAAATCGGCCTTCGCGACCTGTTAATCCCTGAACAACCAGCTTTGTTTCTTTTCCAACGATAATTCCCATATTGATCAGACTCCTGCCTTCTCACGCTCACCGGCGAGGCGCACGGCTTCAGCCGCTGCGCCAAGCATCGTGTTTTCAACAGTTACATTTGAGAGACCCGCATCAGCGAGCATCTGCAATCCCTCTTCGCTGGCCGTGCCGTCCAGGCGCACCACAATTGGCACTTCAACGTTGAGCTGGGCCAATGCTGAGATCAATCCCTCAGCAACTTCGGTGCAGCGGGTGATGCCACCAAAGATGTTGAAGAATACGCTCCGAACCTTGGGGTCGGACAGAATGATCTCCATGCTGGTGACGATCTCCTCAGCCTGCGCGCCACCTCCAACATCAAGGAAGTTCGCAGGCTTTCCACCGGCCTGTTCGATGACGTCGAGAGTGCTCATCACCAATCCGGCGCCGTTGCCGAGCACGCCGACCGAGCCGTCGAGCTTCACGTAGGTAACACCCTTGTCGTGTGCCATCTGCTCCTGCGGATCCTGAGCTGAGGCGTCCCGCATCTCAGCAACGTCGCGGTGCCGGAACAGCGAGTTGTTGTCGACGCTGAACTTTGAGTCAAGCGCTTTGACCTCAACTTCGGTGGAGATGATAAGGGGGTTGATCTCAACAAGCATTGCGTCCATTTCTGCGAATGCCTTGTATGCCTTTAGCATGATGTTGACGACTTGTGGAAGCGCTTTGACGTCCACTCCGGCCGCAAAGCACATCTTGCGCGCTTCAAATGCGCGTAGCCCCCAGGTCGGGTCAACGTGCATGCGGGCAAGCTTGTCAGGGTGATCGTGCGCTACGGCTTCGATATCCATGCCACCCATCGTTGAGAGCATCAGCAGTGGCTGTTTGGCGGACCTGTCAAACGTTATTGAGAAGTAGTACTCGGCAGCGATGTCGCTGGCCTTCTCAATCCAGAGCCGGCGAACCACATGGCCACGGATATCCATGCCCAGAATGGCTTCAGCATGCTGTCGTGCTTCCGCCGGTGTTGCGGCAAGCTTGATGCCACCTGCTTTTCCGCGCCCGCCTACCAAAACCTGTGATTTGACCACGACCTGCGTGCCAATCCGTTTGGCCGCAGCCTCAGCTTCGTCTGGTGTGAAAGCCACTTCGCCTTCAGACACGGGAATTCCAAATCGGGCGAATAGTTCTTTGCCCTGATGCTCATAGAGATCCATACAAGAAGACCTTTGTACGAGGGGTTTGGTGGGAACCAGAATATCGGCAGCCCACATTGCTGCATCGATCCTAAAGCAGCAGGCCTCTCATTGCATCCCCGCGCTCGCGGTAGTGCATCCAGGCGGATGGATCAAGCCATGTTTGAGTAGCGCTGGAACCAGTCACGAGAGCCGAAGGCGAGGCCTGCAGGGCCTAGTGCGGACTGAGGTATTCCGTTCGCGTTGACGGGCTGAAGTTTGTCGTTCAGAACAATACCCGGCGCTGAAGCAGGCGAGCCAGCCTGGATAGTCAGGCCGTTAGGTAACACCATTCCAACGTATGTAGCCATACCTGGTGCCAAAGCACCACCTGCGCCCCCTGCGGCGACCTGGCCACCCGCTGAAGGCGCCGCATTAGCACCTTGTGGTTTATTTTTGTCCTTACCGCCGCCAAGCGGATCCTGCACGACGGTACCTCCGCCACCTTGTGTCTGCGTGATTTGCTGAATGACGGTAGTCAGAGTCTGCACGAGCTGTTGAAGCGTCTGCACAATACTTTGGAGGGCCTGAAGCATGCTTGCACCGGATGCCGCATCGCCGGCTCCTG
>CAYTTD010000028.1:0-10292 GCA_964440595.1 uncultured Gaiellales bacterium | reverse complement strand
GACCCTGGATGTGCATGATGAGCGGAAAAGAATCTAGATCAAACGACGCTGGATTTACGGTTGTCGAGTTTATCGTTGGCGCGGTAATCCTGGTTATCGTATGCGTAGGTGCGTACTCCCTGTTTGCGGGAGCAGGACAATCAGGTGCAAAAAATGCGGTACAAGACAAAATTTCGGCTACCTCTGAATTGATCTCCGAGGAGTTGCACAGCAATCCTGGATGGCTGACTAAACCGTGTAAGGAACAGGCGTTGAATGCACCCGAAGGATGCAATGTTGCATCTTACTTCTCCGAGACGCCTGACCCCGCATTGGGGCTAAGCCCGACGCAGGTTGAGCAGGCAAAAGCCCTTGCGAAAAAGATTCCGGATGTAGTTGAAATGAGCGCGTCCAAGGTGATTGTTAAAGGTATTGATTCACCGTCTGATGGCGTTGGAAAGACCGGACCAGACCGTGACAAGGATGGTGTTCTGCCTGACTTTTATCGGATATCGATAACGCTCGCGGTCAAAGGAGAAACGGTCGAGAAGCTCAAAGTGAAGCCAACATTCGAGAGTGCAACCACAGTGGACCCGACATTGATTGGTAAGGCAACTGGTACATTGGTGGTGAATGTGTGCCAGATCATCAATCAGGCAGATGATCGAATGCCGATCGAGGGGTGTAATGACAACCTTGCATCAACTGAGATGAAGAAGCAGCCTGCATGTGCGAACTCAAATGAAAAAAACATGGAGTGCAACGATGCGCTAAATGCTGCAGACCGCTTTGACAAGAGTTATAACACTGCCTTTGGTGCGTCCCAGGTAAGGGCCATGAAGCTGCACGAAGTCAAGTTCAAGATAACGAACGATTCCGGGTTCGTGTTGCACTCAGACAGTGACCTCGCAGTTAGGGAGGGGGGCGCATGGGTCTTTCCTCAGGTGCCCGCCGGAAAGGTCAAGGTGACAATTTTGTCTCCGGGGATCGGCGCTGATACAACAGAGCTTTGGAGCAGTAAGTCGATCCCGTCAAACTGGAAGCTCGTAGGAGGAAACCTGGTTGGAGTTGCATCGGTGCAGTCGAACCAGCGCGCCCGAACATTGGTCATGTTCAGGCCCAAGACCACTGAAGGCACATACCGTGTTGGTTTTACGCGAAAGGTTTATCCTTATGTGTTAAAGCCCGTGACCTACTCAAGATCATATTGGTTGGCACCATCGTGTACCTCGTGTGGTGTAGTGAGAAAAAAAATCACCGTCAATGTCAGGTATGTTGAAGCGTGGGGGCCGTACCCGGAAACATGGGGCGGACCTGCCCACGATGGAATCGTAGCGATTGCTGCCAAGCCATATGGAAGACACACAGAGAAGGTTCACGTTGGGGATCATTACGAGTACAAGGCGCACGTGAATCAACAGGTATATCAGTGGGAAGGCGGCAACAACCCTGACTATGCAATTGAGTTCCAAAATCTTCCGACAGGGTTGCATAGCCTGCCCGTCAATGCCACGATCTCTGACGCGATGGTGGATAGGATCATCTCGGAAATTCGCACTGCATACGGCGTTGAATGGACCAGTGAAGACGATGAGTTCCAGACGTATCGATGGACAAGCACAGATATATCTCCGTCATTGCGCACTTTTAATCCAACCGATGTGCAACGCACCGTTGATCATCGTTGTGCGGGAATTTCAAACGGTGACTGCAACAAATTCGTTTGGATAAACCCAGATGAAACCAGCGGCACATTTGGTGCGCCAAACGGAAAGACAACCTTTCACACAGACAAGGGGGAGTGCATCGTCAATTCGGCTGCACGGCCTGCGCCATTCAACAACATGGATCGTTATCCTGAAGTAGCTGGAAACCCCTATAACCTGGGCCAACGCTGCAACTTCAGGTACTGGGCGACTGACGGGCGCGATCTGTCATCAATGTTCAAGTCGTGGACGTCTGCCGTTCCTGGTCGCGGTGACAGGTACATGACCGGTTACGGCGTTGGATTTGGAGGCGGCTATTCAGGCTATGGTGGCGCCGGGTTTGGAACCGTAGTGATAAACACTTCGAGCTACTCAACGCGTCACCGACCTATTCGTATAACCCTTAGCGGTGGTGCGCCACACAGGTAAATCAACCTCAAATATGAATTTGCGCTAAGGGATGCCTATTGAACTTTTTCGAGCACCAGGTGTACGTCCAGGCCGTCGGTGCCTCCGGGAATATCTATACCGCGGAGAAAGCCGTCGCCGCGCACGTCTAGAACAAACTGGTTGTTCTCAAACTTCAACGTGGCTTTGCCTGCGTTGGCTCCGCCTTCAGTTGCCTTGAACTCGCTGTAGTTGGTTCGTGCATCAACTATTGTGGCGTCACTTGACGATGGAGTTTTGCCGACCTCTCCTCCAGAGATACGTGCGGTAGTTGGAGACGTTTGAGCAACCTCGATCTCAAGCTCCATTCGCAAACCAAACTTGCCCGCTTTGAGCCATACCTTGGCGCTTGTGTCGCTCATCGTGATAACTCTGGCCTCACCTGAAATCCCCCAGCCGTTGGCCTTTGATCCCTTGACCAGTTTGAACCTATCGCCAGTTTGGACATTGGGAAAGTCAAAAATTCTTGTAAAGCCTGTTGTCGGTGGCGGAGTGGTCGGAGCCGATGGTGGCAGTGGTGCGGGTGTCGTCGAAATTGCGAACGGGGTACGCACTGATGATGGAGCTGGCGTGATCTGCATTCAGGGATTATTGCAGTTCATGCACAATGGTGATGCGCCCTGCTTTTCAGTATGAGCCACCGATCGGGATGTTATTGGGGTGCCCATACCTTTGCTTGATATATCGCAAGCCGCATACGCTCTGGGTGAATCCGTTGGATGTTTTTTGGCATCCAACCGTTGCCCAGGTGCTGTCGAGAAACTGAAAGCGCCCATAGGCGGATGACGACGGATTCTGCGCAAAACGGTCGCCGCTGCTCTCATGGGCGATCCGGCGGTACAGGGACGGCAGAGTTGACCACGAGCGGGAAAACTCGGGATTGAATCTTATTGCTCGCAATACGTCGATTGCGGTCGCTCGCACGTGGGTGTGCGGCTTACCTGCCATGGTGAAGCCCTGAGCCGCAGAAGCAACAGCTGCAAATATGTCTGTGTTCATCGATTCAAAGGACGAACGCGCCACCAATCGATAGTAGCGGGCGGTATTCAGCTTGCCGATTGCGGTGTCTCGAACCGACGACCAGCGTCCTGCGCGCAACGCCATGGAGCGGTAGTTGTTGAAGGCCGTCTCAGTTGATGAGAGCGCCTGGGCGGACATTGAGTTGAAGTGTCTTGCTGGATCAACGTTGTAATAGATGCAATAGATCTTTGCTCTTTCAGAGTAGTCACGGGTCAGTTGAATGCGATTGGTGAACGTATTCCATGCGTTTCTGAGCTGGGAGGTTGTCGGAACCTGGGATCCTGTAGTGGAGCCTGCTTCTGTGTTAGGTATGGATGCAGGCAATCCAGACATAGCAATTGCTTCAGCTACGCTTGAGTCGGAAGGGTCGCCGGCCAGCTCTACTGGAGCTTCAGAGTAGGCAGTTCCGCCAGGAAGGGGAGTAGTGATCGTTTGGGCGTCGGCTGTGCCTGAGAATGCAAGCAAAGTAATAGCGCAGGCGCAGACAATAAATATGCGGATTGAAACTGATATTGGCATCATATGGCGGCTCCTGAACGCAGATAACTAGACAGCTTCAGGGTAATTCAAGATTGTCTTCCAGGTCGGAAAAATAACTGAACGAATACTCCAATTGTTCATTACTGAACAGTTCAGATCCACCACTTGCCGTCGAGGCGCGCGATTGCCATCGAATCCAGATGCCGCATTCTGAACTCAGCGCCATGAATCCTTGACCACTCTTTCTGCAAAAAAAGCTCGCCAGCACGCCATGCGTCGTCGATGAGCACGGTCGCTGATTCTGACAACCGGTCGTGGAGTGTGTATGCAGGCAGGCGGTTATATCGGTTGTCTTTTCCCTGTGCGGTCGGACCATCAACTATCAGCAGGTCTATTCCTTTGGCGCTTGTGCTCGCAAGCGAATCGTCGATGGCAGCGCCAACCACAGTTTCGTCAAACCAATTCACTGTGCGTGAGGCTCCACCGGCCGCGTGCCGGCACAGGGGCGCATGGACGATGTTTACGAAGTTGCCATTGCCGTCAACTTGAACCATGCCTTCAAGAGTCTTGCACCAGTCTGCATCTGCATCGATGGTCAGGACCTTAGAATCAAGGCCCTCCAGCGCAATGAACCTTGCTAGAAGCCTGGTTGAAACACCGCCACCCAATTCAACGATCAAGGACGGACGATATGTTGCGACATGGTCAATCGCAAGCTTTACAGCAGAAGGACGCATCGCGGAACCCGGCCATGTAATCCATCCCCCTTGTTCCATTAATCGCTCAAGATGGGCAATGCTCTCGGCCTGTCTTATGTCCGGCAGCGTACGCCACCTTAGTCGACGGCGGAAGCTCTTTATTCGATCGGAGTCAATGAGTGCCATGAGTCAAGTATTTCATTCCGCAGGGATACCTCTTAACACCATTTGGGTTGCCGAAGTGATTCAGCTGGGTAACAGACACCTGGTGAGCGATAGTACCGACATCCCAGGCCCGGCAGATGGTGCACAAGACGACGTTGACTCCAATGCAATTGCATCACGGGTACTTACCGTTGCATCTTGGGATGCTCGGGCATTTGCCTGGAGTTCGAGACGCGGATCGCGGTTTCTTGACTTCGTGCTTCCTCGGCTGACACACCTTTGTGATGATGGACGGCTCTGGGCGTGGATATCTGTGCTGCTGGCGCTGTTCGCGGGCCGGCGCGGCAGGCGTGCTGCGCGGGCGGGCATCCTGAGTCTCGCTGTAGCATCGCCCGTCGTAAATGGCCCAATCAAGTGGATCGTCAGACGCCCCCGACCGCCGTCTGAGTTGGTGCCGGAGGTGCGACGAATTCGAAATGTTCCACGCACAACATCGTTTCCGTCAGGGCACTCTGCGTCAGCGTGGTGTTACTCGGTTGCTGCATCGCTTGAAGCGCCGATCCTCGCGCCTGTGCTTCTTCCTCTCGCGGCGGCTATTGCCTACTCGCGTGTCTATACAGGTGCTCATTATCCAGGTGATGCGATTGCTGGATCCATCGTTGGTGCGGGAATGGGAGCGTGGCTGGGGCCTCGTTCGGCTGCTCTTGGTGCTGCGGTAAGTCGACTGGTAGAAGACGCACACTGATCAGCGGCCACAAGTCTCGAAGGCTGTGTGACCACACTCGAAAAAGCATCAACAAACTGATACATGGTCATGCTTGAATCGGCGCAGGCAAGTGGGCATGTCTTGTTACATGCAGCGTTACCATCAAGCTGAACTATCGTGCCCTTGTTAACCCAGAAATCAAGCATTCCCCTAATCGCATCGGCAGAAGTATCAAAGTGCAGTGCAACATCGCCTAACGTGACCGTTCCATATCTCTGAACGTATTTGCGTACGTCGGAAAGAATCATTTGAATCCTCTCCCCGAGAAAGGTGCGGGGCGCGAACCGATTGGAGCCACTTGGGGCGTGGGAGGATCAGGTTCAGCCGAAACCGGTGATGGCATAGAAGCAGCGAAGTCGCTTGATTCAAAAGTTGGGATACGAGGAGCTACTGCTCGTTCGGGCGTCTTCAAAAGTCTGCCGGTGTTCACGATGTTCGTTACAACGGGTGATGGTGAGAAGTGCGGCTCCTCAGAAGATGCAGACCTCATCATTAGTACGGTGACTGCAAACGCTCCTATTACAAGCGAAGCCCACATGGCGCTGCTGCCAGGATGCCTTGAAAAAGTTGCCAACTGGTAGAACAAAACTGCGCTGCCCCATGCGAGGCCGGTCGTCCAGGCTCCAACGAATGTTGCCCAGCGAACACTTGTCTCGCGTGCGATTGCAGCGGTTGCGGCTGTACATGGAATATAAAGAAGCACAAAGAGCAGAAATGCAAATGCTCCTATCTTTCCGTCAAACAGATTGGCCATGGCTCCAAAGGTTCCTGTGTCCACGCCTTGAGCTGACGCTGCCGCGCTTCGGTCACCAGCGCCGTCGGTAACCAGTGAGAGCCCCAACGGATCAAGCGCTGAGGCCGCTACGCTTTGCAGGTTTGCGGGAATTGTCGCGAATGCGTCGCTGACGCCACCAATAAGGTCAAATCCTCTGTCAGTGGCACTGGAGTTGTGCTGGGTCTCTGACGCTTGCTTTTTATCGGGATCCATCTGTGCGTACAGCGAGTCAAGCGTACCGACGACGGCCTCCTTGGCAAATACGCCCGTAAAGATGCCGACAGTTGCTGGCCAGTTATCCTGGCTGATTCCCATTGGAGCAAATACCGGTGTGATCGTCTTGCCAACAGATGCGAGCACTGATCTAGAGGTTCCTTCGTTGCCAACGCTGCCGTTGGTGCCAACAGAGTTGAGGACGGTAAGTACAAGCACTATTGGCACGATGATCTTGCCGGCTCCGATGATGAACACTCTCAGTCGATCCCAGGCGCCGATCAGAACATTCCTGAGAGTGGGGCGGTGGTATGGAGGAAGTTCCATGACCGATGTCGAAAGATTGCCGGCAAGTAGTGTTCGTTTGAGAATCAGCCCAGTGATAATTGCGAACACCACGCCAATAATGTAGAGCAGAAAAACGATTAGTTGTCCGTGAGCAGAAAAGAAAGCTGCGGCGAACAATGCGTAGACAGGTAGACGCGCACCGCAACTCATGAATGGATTCATTGCAACTGCGAGTTTTCGATCGCGGTCATTCTCTAGTGTTCGGGTTCCCATGATTGCAGGCACATTGCAGCCAAAGCCAACAATCATCGGCACAAATGCCTTTCCAGGGAGGCCGAGGGATCTCATGTACCTGTCCATGATGAATGCCGCTCGCGCCATGTAGCCAGAGTCTTCGAGCGCACGAAGGCACAGAAACATCATGCCAACGACAGGAACAAATGTAGCAACTGATTGGATTCCTCCGCCGCCCCCGTCTGCTACAACAACCCTGATGAATTCGGGAAATCCCATGCTCTCAAAAAGGTAGGTAGTGCCGTCAACAAAGATTGTCTTTGCCAGGATGTCAAAGAAGTCGATGAATGCAGACCCTACGTTGATTGCAATGAAAAACATTGCGTACATGATTGTGAAAAAGATTGGTAATCCCCAGATTCTATGGAGAGCAAAGCGGTCAATTTTTTCTGAAGTTGCTGGTAATACCCGATCCGTTCTGCGTACGGCATTGCCCGTAATGGTGCCAATCAAGCCGTACCGCGCGTCCGCGATAAGTACGTCAACTTCTTCGCCGAGTGTGCTCTCAATCTCGTGTCTGAGGCTCGCTGCCAGGTGGCTTATTTCGCCGGGAATATCCACTCGGATGTCGTGGATTGATCCTTCAAGAATCTTTGTTGACAGCCAGCGTGGTGGCAGACAGGCGACCTCACCAATATCAAGGCGTTCAATTTCCGCATCCATCCTGGTCAGCGCGGCATCAACTTCTTCTGGCCAGGGTGGTCTGAGAATCTTCTGGTTGTTGACGTTGGCAGTTGACACTATTGCCGTGAGAAGGTGTTCAAGTTGTCGTCTGCCGCTTTGAGCAGCAATGGCAACAACGGTGACCCCAAGTTCCTGAGCCAAAACCTGCGGATCAATAATGATGCCGCGCTCATGAGCAATGTCGCGCATGTTTAGGGCAACAATTAGCGGAATACCAAGTTCGCGCAATTGGATCGTCAGGTACAGGTTGCGCTCAAGGTTGGAAGAGTCAACCACGTTGACGACCAAATCTGAATTGCGCATAAGAAGTTGATCGCGGGCAACCTTTTCATCTTCTGAAGAGGCAGACAGTGAGTAGATGCCAGGAAGGTCAACTATCTCAATGGTGTGTTCGCGATGAGCTACACGCCCTGAAAGCCTCTCTACTGTAACCCCTGGCCAGTTTCCAACGCTCTGTTTGGCTCCCGTAAGAGAATTGAAAAGTGTCGATTTTCCGCAGTTGGGATTGCCGGCAAGTGAAACCAGTATCTGCCGGGTTTCGTCAGCCACGTCTCGTGCAACATCCTTCAGGGGTTTGGTCGCGGACAGCAGTTATGCTTGAGGTGCCTACAGCGACCTGGAGATGAGCAGCTTCAGCTCTGCGTATGCTCAGCGAAAAACCGCGTGTGCGCACTTCTATTGGATCCCCTGACGGCGCCTGCCGCATTACCTGAAGATCGGTACCTCGAGTCAACCCCATGGCAAGTAGCCGTTCTTTGAGTACACACGCGCCGCATGAGTACCCTGTGACGGTTGCATAATCGCCTATATTCAGATCGCTCAGTGCCATCTTTCCGCTGGTCATTTGACGACCTCCACGGTGCCGTCATCGTTTGAACGGGGCAGCATCTTGGTGGCCCAACATATTGCAGTTGCCGGAATCTCAGGCACACCCGCAGTGCGCCCCCAGCACCCCTCTGCAACCGACCTGTCAACCACAATCTGCTCTTTGCCGTCTATGCTCTGCAGAACTAATTCGTCTTCGTCATGTTGCAGAATCTCAAGTTTACTGCCAGGTGAAAGCTCATCTGGAATTGTGTTGTGGTTGCACGGAGTAATTCTCGTTGAGGTAAATATTCCTGCAGGCGCGTCTGCCAGCCGAGTGAGGGTAACGCTCTCCCTGATTTCGAAGTCGGGATCAATCGGTGTGCCGCAGTGGGTGCGTACCGGTGAACCCAAAGCCTTCCACAGACGGTCAATGGCATCGTCTGAAAACCCCTCAACCAGTTTTTTTGCTTCATCTGCGGCATCGCATGAGTCGTATTGAAGCATGTCTACCAGCATTGTTACCACGATGCGCATGCGCCGTACCTGGCGCATGGCTTCTCGTTTACCGTTCTCTGTAAATATTGCTTCTCGGGATCTCCCACGGTAGATCCAGCCCCTGTCTTCCAGACGGTTCAACATCTCGCCGCAGCTTGGCCGTGATACCCCAAGTGCTTCGGCTATTCTCGCTGGGGCAGTTGGCTTTGGCCCTCTCTTGATGTTTAAGGGATCGCCGGGTGGAAAGCTTAGTCGCCATAAGGCGCGAAGATAGTCATCAGGAGTGTTTCGGTGTGCAACCGAGACAGAATCCGATGGTGTCGACGCATTGGATGTAAGTTCAACAGTGTTCATCACGTGTGTTAGGGGCGCCTAATAAAGTGGCGTAAGGCGTACCTTACATGACGTATGCGCCTGGTGCAGCCTGTTGAGTCAATGATTGGCCGCAGCGTCCAGAATGTCGGTGGAAATATCGCCCTTTGCGGCCTGAAGCATGCGAAAGTAAACGAATGCTGCGCCGGCGCACAAGGTATCAATTTTTTCTACCGGCACCGACTTGATCCACTTCGCGCCCAGGATTTTCTCCCAGGTTGAAGCATGGGATGCAAACACCATGAACCTGCCAAGCTGGTTCCATTGGATATCGTATTGGCTGCGCAGCGCGTCGATCATGATTGGGTCGAACAACTCGCGCCACGTTGGGGATTTTGGATCGCCGCAGACCTCGATTTTGCAGGAGTCATCGACGGTAGAGCTCTCGAGGCGGATCTCCGACATGTTGCCTGTGTCCTCGTTCATATCGCGGGCTATTCCATCCAGAAACCTGGTGCATCTTGTTGCAGGGAACATGTCAACGATCTCTGCCGGGAGCTTGATGCAGACAAAATAGAGATGGTGTGTCTGCTTGGTCTTTCCGCTGCCAGTTACGTACGATGTTTCTCCGACAGTGGCATGTGCGCAGCCGCTATTGTGTGCGATGCGGCCCTCGTGGATGCCGTCCCACTTACGGGTGTGGCCGCGATCAAACAAGTCCACCCCGGAAGCCAGAAGGTGCTCGTGGCTGCCTGGGGTGAAGCCACGTAATGAACTCCAAGCGTCCCAAAGCATTTTTTTGTATTTATACCGCTTTCTTCCGACTGCCCTGCGTCCAATCATCAGCATTATTGAACCGACGACGAGCATTGTTCCCAGAAGCTTGTTCACGCTAGCCCACCTAATCAATAGATAATCCAGCTTGGCATAGACGTAAAAATTTGTGCTCAGGATGATCAATGAGGGAATCGCAAATAGCTTTCCGTAGAAGTTCCAGAATCTTACGTTGCCCCGCGGTCTTGGCGGAGCCAAAATCACAATGTCGTCATCGATTGCGGCGTCAGGAAATATTTCCTTGCAGCCGGTGACGGTTCTGTCAGAGTGCCTAATTGTCATCTACCTGCAAATGATCGGCTTTTGTTTGCATCGTCTTTAGAGCTTCC
>CAYTTD010000027.1:4478-10339 GCA_964440595.1 uncultured Gaiellales bacterium | reverse complement strand
GATTGACACGGCTCGCATACTTCAGCAGCGTGGTGACGACAACAACATTCACTTTCTGCTGTGCGGTTACGGCGGCACACGACCACGCCTGGAGAAGAAGGTCAGCGAGTGGGGCCTGACAAACGTTACCTTCGCAGGCTCGATCCCGCGTGAGCGACTTGGAGCAATCGTCTCGAGTTGTGACGTCGCTGTAACGAGCTTCGCAAACTACCCGGTGCTGGCAACCAACTCACCTAACAAGATGTTTGACGCTCTGGCAGCAGGGTTGCCTGTAATAGTGAACTCAGATGGATGGACCCGCGAGTTGATCGAGAGCAATGCCGCCGGCCTCTATGTGGATGTCACAAACCCCGCATCCTTGGCAGAAGCGCTTGAAAAACTGCGTAGCGATGAAGTTCTGCGGGAATCAATGGCACACAATGCGCGAGAGCTGGCAGAGACCAGGTTCGATCGCGCACTGCTGGCGCAACAATTTGAGTCGGCAATTGAAAAGTCATTCGGACCACGTCAACAGTTACAGCCCGCAGCGGAAAACAAAGAGAAGGCGACGAGCATATGAGGATCGCCATGATCGATCCGGCGGCTTATACCCTGCCGTACGACCTGGCACTCGCAGAAAGCCTTGTTGACGCAGGTCACTCGGTTGACCTTTACACAACACAGTTCGCACACGGTGAGATGCCAAAGTCGTCCAAGGCTGGGATTCACATTTGGTTTTATCGGCGCAGGCTACCGCTGGTTTCACGCAGGATCTCTCGTGCTCTGACTCACCCGTTCGACATGCGACGCCTTGCGCGCCACCTCGAACGCTCAGGAGAGTTTGACGTCGTTCACATCCAGTGGCTTCCTGTAAGAAGATTTGATTTGCGGGTGTGGAAAAAACTTTCACTTCCAACCGTCTTCACAGCACACAACTCGCAGGAGCGAAGCGAGGCAATTGCTCCTGCAGACCTCTCGGTGTTTGATGCAGTTGTGGTGCACACCGCGAGCGGTGCCAAACGCCTTGCGGCCCATCCTGACACTCCAGACGTCTGGCACCTCGAGATGGGCGCATTCGAGAGCCTTCGAGACCTTGCTGATCCACCAGAGCTACCGATTGAGCTCCCTACAAACTCGAAGCTCGTTGTACTTCCCGGGCTCTTGCGCGAGTACAAGGGTGTTGACCTTCTGCTGGAGGCATGGCCTGCAGTTCATCGATCACACCCTGACGCGCATCTTGTTATCGCCGGCCGGCCGATGGGCGTATCTCTTCCGGAAACGCCACCCGACGGAGTAACGATTCTCCCAAGGTTCCTGACCGACGAGGAGTACGCTTGGCTGTTGCGATCAGCTTGCGTGGTGTGCCTGCCATATACGGCAATCGATCTTTCTGCTGTTCTGTTCAGCGCAATGGGACTTGGCAAGGCGATGGTACTGAGCGATGTCGGAGGATTTTCAGAGCTCGAAGGCAATGGAGCTGTAACTTTTGAGACCGGTAACGTGTCTGAACTTACGGACAGGCTTTCGCAGGTGCTTGGCGACAATGACCTCAGGGAAAAGCTCGCAGCCGAGGCTAAGTCAGCTTCAGAGGGCCGTTACGCCTGGTCAACAATCGCAACGTCATACTCAGGGCATTACGCCGAGCTGTGTAAAGGTACTGCGGAATGACCAACACTGAAACCCGATCCGGTATTACCTGGGCCTGGACTCAGCGCGACACCGAATTGCTCGCAGGCCTCTGCAGCCTTTTTCTTTTTGCCGGCGTGATCACCTCAACGTGGACAAAGATCTACTTTGACGCGTTTGGAAAGCTCAATGTCGCCAATGCATTCTTTGTCGTTTATCTGGTCGGCTACCTTGTTCTGCGTGTCGGCCCGTGGCGGAGACGCAGTGTGAGCGACGCAACGGCGGTTGCCGCAATATTTTTCATGGTCCTGACCGCAATATTTTCATTGGGATTCACAACCATTGACTCAACCAATGGACAGTCACAGTTCTGGAAGGCGTTTGTAACGTGGTTGGTACACGGCAGCGCAATGGTGGCTGTTGCCGATCACATCGCTGTTGCCGGCAAGGCATTTTTTCGCAGGATAGTCATGGTTTTCATCCTGGGCGGCCTTGTCAATGCCGGCTATGGTGTTGCGCAGATTGCTTTTTGGTTTCCAACTGGGGGAGGAAACCTCGATTCAACCCTACTGGGCCCGATCCCTCTGCTTGGCGACGGCAGCGAGGCAGGGATACTGCGTTACGGCGGAGGGATCTGGCGCATCAACGGACTCACTCTTGACCCAAACCACCTTGGAGTGATTCTCGCCGCACCACTTGTGCTGGCGATGACCTGGCTGCGTGGCCGAACACGCATGTTTGCGGTGTGCATCATCGGAGGTGCGCTAATTCTGAGCCTTTCGCGATCTGGCATGGTCGCGGCTGCTTCGGGGGTGTTGTTGATCGGATGGAATATTCGCCACTCTCTCCTGCGTCCAAGGTTCATTCTCGGCGCAACAGGGTTGTTGGCGCTGACTGTCGTTTCGCTGCTTTCAATGAACGCCTTCTTCCCAAATCTCACCAGATCACTGATCATTGCCCGCTTTGATACCGGCACTGGATCCGCCCAAACCCACCTGGGAATCTTTGGTCTGATTCCTGTGATGCTCGCCGAATCACCGCTCACGGGAGTGGGGCTCAACTCCTTTTCATTGATGTTCGAGAAAATCAGTGGAGGCCGCGAGGGCTTTGGCCCTCACAGCGTAGTAGTAAGAATGCTTGTGGAGACCGGCGTTCTGGGGTTTGCCGCCTGGTCGGCGATGATTCTTTGGATCCTTGGATCACTTCACCGTTTCCGCATCATTGTCGGGTTGGCCGGTGCTGGAGTTGCTGCCGCGATCGCAGGTTCCATCGCCGGCAACGTCTTCTACCTGACAACCCAGATCGTCTACTTTGACCTGCTACTGGCATTCGGATTCGCCTTCGTGGCACTTGCGCAGCAGAAGCGAGCAATGATTGACCACGCATACGCATACGACAACACCCTGATGCAATACAATCCCAAAGCAATGGCAACCAGCACCAGAACAAACAGCTCACAAACCGCCGAATCGCCGGTCGTATTCGACCAGATGGGCGGCTCACCAAAACACTCGGCCGAGGCCTCCTTTTTTGTGCCGGCGCTCCGGAAGTTCTGGTGGATTGTGTTTGCGTTGGCTCTAGCCGGAGCGATTGCTGCCTGGTTTGGCACGTCGTCTCGCAAGCAGATGTACTCTGCAACAGCTACCGTTTATCTTGGTCAACCGGTTTCTCCGAACGGCACGCTCTTGAACACGGTAAGTGCCAGCGCGTCAACCGCCATGGAGGTTGCAAAGGGTGATGAGGTAATGGTGGAGGCTGGCAAAGAGCTTGGTGTTGCACCACAGCGCATCAGGAAGAACACCACCGTGACTGCCGTGCAAGCACCTATTGCCAGCAAGCTGGGCACGCCTCCTTCGCTACTTAAGATAAAGGTAACGGATACACGACCAAAGGTTGCTTCTGGGGCAGCGGGAATCATCGCGTCACATCTCACTGAAAAATCAAATGAGTACGCAACGAGAAAGCTCACCGAGCTCGACGTAGAGGTCTCTGCCCGCAAGGCATCGATTCGCGATATTGAAAAGCAGCAACGTATTGCGGCAAAGGCGGCTTCCAAAGCCAAGGGTGATTCAACGGCTATGTGGGCTGTAATTCTTGCCGGCATATCGCGAGACCTCGCTGTGGCCCGAGCCGATCTCTCGGCAACAAAGGGCCGAGCGGAGGTTGCGCGCGAGATCGAGAAGAGCGCAGTTGTTGTAGAGCCATCTGCGATAAAAGAGACGCGCGCTTCACGAACACCAATCATTGCCATGGCTGGCATCGCCGGAATGATCTTCGGCATGGTACTCGTGTGGTTCCTTGGTCGCTTGCGCGTCGACTGATCCAAATTGGCGGACTCAAAATTTGTCGGCTTCCGCCAAACTGTGCGGAGGCACGCGCAGATCAGGCGATTCACCAACAGATTTCCACAGGCCGAAAAAGGACAACCCCGCGTCCGCAAACTCACAAGGGTAACGCCTGGCATCCGCCTCCAGCACGCTACAGACGGTACGATTGCTCCCGGACACTGGACGATCGCCTACCCATTAATTGGTTTGCGGGGGAAACGATCTCACAAAGCCACTGTTTTTTAAGGCAGGAAAGGACGCCACAAACGTGAACTCTCCATACACTAGCGCACTACTTGACGACCCTAAGACAAATGTCTCGCCTCCGCCTGCATGGCCACAAGCCATGGCGCCGGCCCCAGCGGCTCCACAATGGGTAATGGTGCAATCTCCAAAGAGCGGCTCATCTGCTTTCAACTCGCTGCTGCTGTTTCTTGTAACAGTGCTCGCAGCTGTCGTCGCAGCTGCTGCCGGATTTCTTGTGGCAGATCAAATGGCTCCGTCAGCTGCTGAGTACAACACGTCGCAGCAGATTGCTGCCCGAGAAGGATTCATGAACGGCCGCGTTCGCGGCTACCAGGCTGGCCGTACGTGGGGTCTAGCCGCCAGAGAGCCGATATCGGCGTATCAGGCTGCCCTTGCCAGGCAGAAGGCATGGAATGCTGGCTACCGTCAAGGGAACAAGACCGGTCGCGCAAGCTATCGTCGCCCTAGCTACAACTACGGGTACTCAGGGTACTATGGCCGCGGAAGATCTTGGTACTCACCTCGCAGGTCAAACTGGGGTGGCGCAGCAACGGCCTGGCGAGATAGTTATGCAGTGAGCTCGGCCGTCAATTCCGCCCAGCAGATTGCCAACGCGACCGGCGCTCCGGTTGATGTTGAGGTCTACTAGTCTTCGCCGTTTTGGCGAGAAACCTCGTCTGACAGGCGGGAGTAGATCTTGGCGCCTGCTATTAGCAGCACGCCAACTGCCATGAATGAGAGAACCCGGAAACCGCTTTCAAGATTCTCTGTGTCGATCAGCAGAACCTTGGCAGCTACGACCCCGAACACCACTGTACCTATGCGCAGAAGAGTGCGTTTCTTTCCGTTGACACCGACGACAAGGGACACCAACCCAATGATCCCCCAGAAGGTACTGAGCGCGACCTGAGCCACCTGATCGGGCTCGACGGGGGCAATATCGCTTCCTCTTTGAAACTCATGCACGTCGGGTCCACCGGCGCCGACCATCGTCACCAACATAATCGAGGCCAGATACCAGATGCTGCCCGCGCAGATGCCGACAGCAATCTTTCCAACCTTCAACGCGAGAGACCTGCTCTTTTCATCCACCTCATCTCGGGATGCCAGGAACCATGACACACCATAGGCAGCCATTGATGAGACAACGATAATCAACAATCCCAGCGCTGCTCTCACTGGCTCATTGCTTCTAAAAAGGAGTGACTCCGGCACCGCATCCTGCTGCAGAACGTGGCCAATCGCAATCACAGCCAGTGCAACCGAGCCAACTCCGGCACGAGTGTCATTGAACCTCAGCCAAACCCACAACAACACCAGCGCTTCAGCGCTCCACACGAGCACGTTCGCAACGCCATCAAACTGGTCAACGGCGGCTCCACCTGCCAACGCAAATCCAACGACTGACATCAGGATTGCGAATGCTCGACCAGAGGGCCACTTCACCGCTACGACGCTGCCGACTACGACGTGAGCAATGGCAAAGATGACTATCACGAGCGCACGAATGCTCTCTATCTGGAATCCATCTACGATAATCAACAGCCCTGTGAGCGCCACTGCGCTGGCTCCAAACAACTGCGTAACCATCTGCCGCGGCAGTGGCACATCCGCGTTGCGCACCTGCCACATTGAGGCGCCTAGAATCATCAGTAGCCACCAAATGCCAACGACCACCAGCGC
>CAYTTD010000027.1:0-4378 GCA_964440595.1 uncultured Gaiellales bacterium | reverse complement strand
ACCACATCGTCGAGCCACGACACCAGTTGGGGCGCTGTAACCACAAGCGCTACCGTCATCAGCCAGGACCATTTGCGTACCACGCATATTCCAACTGCGGCAATGAGTGCTGCGCCGACAAAGGCCAGTGTCAGTAGCTCCGTAGGGGCATCAACCAGTATCGGCGCGCCAAGCCCAACAGCTATGCCAATGCCAGCCAGGTAGATCTGATTCCAGCGATCAGCCACAGCAACCGTTGCAACAGATACGGCCATCGCAATGACGAGACCAATCCAGGGATCAACAATCTCGTACCCTTGAGTTCCTACAACCGCAGCAAGCTGAAAAATGCCCACTCCGGCTCCGAGCACGATTGCTCCGACGCTGTGTCTCTCAGAGGGAGCTTCGCCTGCGGTTTCGTAGATGCGAAATCCGATGAAGGAGACTACGGCTCCGCCGAGGTATGCGAGCGCAACCTGAAGCTCGCGCGTCAACCACCCATTGTTGATTGCCATCGCAAGAAAGAATATCGCAGCCATCAACACAAAGAATCCGCCACCGAATGCCAGGATTCTTGCGCTCGCGTCCTTGCCCTTTTCTTTGCCGTTCGTGGGCACTTGTGATTGTGATGATCGTTGAGCAACAGCCTTCTCATCGGTGTCAATCATTTGGGGCGAGGGCTGCTTGGACGGCTGAGTCTCCGGTGGTTTCTGCGGTTGGGGAGCGACTCCCATCTGGAGCTCGGAAGCAACGCCTGCCTTGATCTGTTTGATGTCCCGGCTAAGGTCTCGTACCCGCAATACCAGCCATATGATCGTTGCCGGCATTGCAAGCGCGCATGCAAGAAAAACGAGCCCGAGAACAAACAGAAAAACGTCCACACGAAGATCTACCCTGTTGCAAGGCAGCGCTAACCGTTTAATGCCATTGATCCGCAAATGGTATGATCGATCCCGGATTGCCGTCCGCACACCACATACAAAATGGTTTGGAGTTTCAAGATGTCAGCACCTGTTGTTGAAAAGCCAGCAAAGAAGAATGCTTCTGGCCAGAGCGCCAACGAATGTCCTCACTGCCACAAACCCTTCACAGCCAAGATTGACACCAGGCAGCCCCCCCGGCTGCAGGGTGCGAAGTGCCCCAACTGCAAGCTGTTCGTTCCGCTGGATGCCATTAACGGGCCATTGAGCGCAGAAGAACGCCGCAGGCGTGGCTGAAATCCACATTTTGGTCGGCATTGCTGCCTGGCGCACCCGAATTATGGTAGCGTTCACCGACCGTCTAAACTAATAGGAGTCCGGCGAAGCCATGGCCAAGTCAACTGTCAGGCAAAAGATTACGCTCGCATGCGAAGATTGCAAGCAGCGTAACTATGAAACCAACAAGAACAAGCGCAACAACCCTGACCGCGTCGTGTTCAGCAAGTACTGTCGCTGGTGTGCGAAGCACACTCAGCACAAGGAGACCCGCTGAGCGTGGCAAAGTCATCGTCAAAACCCAAGTCGGGGTCACAGGGTGGTGGCAACAGATCACCACAGCCTCAGGGGCAGGGTAAGACCAACCTGAGAAAGTTTGTGCGCGAGTCATGGGCTGAGCTTCGCAAGGTTCAGTGGCCTACTGGTTCGCAGGTGGCACAAGGAACCCTGGTGGTTGGCGTTGTGACTGTCTTCTTTGCGATTTTCTTCATCGTGGTTGACTTTCTCGCTGCCCGACTCATACAACAGATCGACAAGGTGCTGACCTGAAATGTTCCTCTGGTACGTCATCAACACATACTCCGGCCACGAAAAAAAGGTGAAAGCAAACCTGCTTCAAAGGTTCAGCTCTGCACCTGAGCCCATCCAGCAGGCATTCAGAGAGGTCGTGGTACCAACTGAGCGTGTCACGGAGCTCGACAAGGATGGCAAGCGCGTAACGGTCGAGAAGCGAACTCTTCCTGGGTACCTTCTTGTTCACATGAACATCGACAACAAGAACGCCCAACTCCTGGTTCGTGACACGCCGGGTGTTACCGGCTTTGTCGGTCCATCCGGGGATCCAGCTCCGCTTTCAAAGGCTGAACTTGCACGCATTCTTGGCAGTGCGGCAACTCCTCAGGTTGCCAAAGCTGCTGATGCTGATGAGAAGGAGCTCCCACTTATCGAGTTCGAGCTTGGCGAAACAGTGAAGGTATTGAGCGGCCCTCTCTCAGACTTTGACGGCGAGGTAAGCGAGATCAACGCCGAGCAGCAGAAGCTGAAGGTGCTCGTATCGATCTTCGAGCGCCAGGTTCCTGTTGAGCTGGGCTACGACCAGGTCAAGAAGGTTTAGTAAACAGAAGGTAAGAGAAGCCCGGCCCCACCGGCTCCAAAGGAAACAAAAATGGCAAAGCAGATAGTTACACAGATCAAGCTGCAGATTCCTGCAGGTCAGGCCAACCCGGCGCCACCAGTTGGTCCGGCGCTGAGCCAGGCAGGCGTCAACATCATGGAGTTCTGCAAGGCATACAACGCCGCTACGCAGGAGTTCGGCGGCACAATCATTCCGGTTGTCATCACCGTCTACGAGGATCGTTCATTCACCTTCGAGCTGAAGCAGCCACCTGCTGCGATTCTCATCAAGGAAGCTTTGAAGCTGAAGTCAGGTTCAGCAGAGCCGAACAAGGTCAAGGTCGGCAAACTGAGCTCTAGCCAGCTTCGCGAGATCGCCGAGAAGAAGATGGACGATCTCAACGCCAACGACATCGACATGGCAATGAACATCATTGCTGGCACGGCCCGCAGCATGGGCGTTGAGGTTGAGGCTTAACAACACAAAAAACAATAAACGGTGGGAGGTACTGCAGCGCATCTCCGCAATAGGCAGGCCGCTTGTACCACAGGAGGAACAATGACTACAACGACTCCGGTCAAACGTAAGGCAAGCAAGCGCTGGCACTCTGAGCGAGAGAAGATCAATCGCCAGACTCCTTATCACCCAGTCGAGGCTTTCCGCCTTCTCAAGGAGATGGGCAGCAGCAAGTTCGATGAGGCTGTAGAGGTTCACTTCAAGCTGGGCCTCGATGTTCGCAAGGCAGATCAGATGCTCCGCAGCACGATCGCCCTTCCGCACGGCACAGGAAAGACTGTTTCCGTTCTTGTTTTCGCCCAGGGCGACAAGGAGCAGGAGGCAAAGGATGCTGGCGCTGACTGGGTTGGTGCTGCTGATCTTGAGAAGAAGATCACTGAAGGATGGACCGACTTTGACGTTTGTATCGCAACCCCGGACATGATGGGCATTGTTGGTAAGCTCGGTCGCATCCTCGGCCCTCGCGGCAAGATGCCGAACCCTAAGACCGGCACGGTGACCTTTGATGTTGCCAAGGCAATCGCAGAGATCAAGGGCGGCAAGTTCGAGTACCGCACCGACCGCAACGGCATCGTTCACGTGGTTATTGGCCGCAAGAGCTTCTCGGCTGAGCAGCTCGCTGAAAACTACGGCAGCATGTATGAGGAGATCCTGCGCGCCAAGCCTTCATCGGCTAAGGGTCGCTATGTCGAGTCGATCTCTGCTGCGACCACGATGTCGGTTGGCATTCCGCTGGACACAGCCGTTACGCGCAACTTCACAGATTCTTCGGAATCCGTATCTTAGTGGCCCTTTGCGGAAAATCCGCATCTTAACTGGCTAATTCACTGATCCGCAAGAAGCGTGTTTATGTAACTATCTGTTTACAATGCACGGAGAGCGCGGCTGACAATTATGGGGAGTAAAGAAATGAACATAGAGGCAACCCAACATGCACAAGAGCCTTATGCAGGCTTTGGTTTGACCAAGGTGCAGGAAGCTCACCGGCTAGTAAACGGTGCGATCAACATCGTAAGCGGAGAGCAGACTGTACCGCTCACGCTTGCAGATATCTCGGCAACGGTTGCCCTTACCAAAGATGCAAAGCAGTGCCTTGAACAGATCCTGGGTCACGATGGCCCCGACTCAGCTCGCACCGCCGCCCACGCGGTAATGCCACGTATTGCTCGAGCAATCGAGCTGCTTGAAGCGCTTGGCCAGGTACCGGATCCTTCAGTTGTTGGCCCGTTGGCTGATGAGTTGAACGTAGCATTGGATCATCTGGAAGAAACGCTGGGTGCTGCCGACTGGGAGTAGCACCAGCTACGACCGATCCTAGGCTACAGGTGCGCGGCAAGAGCCTGAGCAACCTCTTTAACGGTCCGCTCTTCGAATGGTGATCCCACTCCGAGAATCTCGCCGGCTTCCGCGAGGCCAATCCTTCCACCCATGTCCAGCAATCTGAGGTACGCTGATAACGCTGCCTTGTGGTCCTCAATGCTGCGCAGCCAAAGCTGCCAGGCCATCATCTGAGCTACTGCATAGTCAATGTAGTAGAACGGCCAGAGAGTTATATGCCTTTGAGCAAGCCAGA
>CAYTTD010000026.1:0-10357 GCA_964440595.1 uncultured Gaiellales bacterium | reverse complement strand
TCGCAAGCAATGTGGCCCAACTCTTGAAAAGCAAGGGCGCCAACGAACAAGCGGTGACCGCCGCAATGGCCACCCTGAATCGCGGGATGTCTGCAGCCGGCGTTTCGCCCCAAGTCGCAACGGCACCGACCACTGTTCAACCCGTGGCGCAGCCCCCACTTTCCCCCTCCCTCTAAGGTCCACCTAAGGTCTACCCATGATCACGAAAACGTTGTCACTCGCATGCGGCCTTGCGCTGATTTTGACGGGATGCTCTACCCCCCCACCACAACCCCCCAGAGCAACAGGTGCGCTCGTCCCCGTGAATCAAGGTGAAGAGACGATCCAAGAGCTGGTCAGGGTCGCGGTTGCCTCCGCCAACCCCAAAGAGCATAGGTTCACAGCGCAGCGTGGCGAGAAGCTGCGGCCGGTGTTGGCTCGGTGGGCGCATGCGAATCGCGTCAAGCTGGTCGTGCAAACGGAATTCAATCCGACCCTAGTCGGCGCCATCAATGAGCCCGATCTTCACGCCGCTGTTGTGGCTCTGAGCGTTCTGCTGCAGCACGCATCAGACGGGGCAGTGGTCGATCTCTCGCACCCAGGCGTACTCGTTATCAAAAACCTTCCACTGGAGAAATAACCCATGGTCCGCACCATCATTGCAGCCGCCATCGCGGCCCCCACAGTTGCACTCGCTCAAACTGGGTGCCCACCCCTCGGACCGGGCCAGATCGGTCTTGGTCAGTACTGCAAAGAAACTGCCACAGTTGTCGCCGCAACAACCCCGCCAACAGCCGCTCCAACAGCCGCGCTGCAGCCGGCGCCCGCCTCCATCACAGGGGTAGCCCAGCAGGCAACCAATAGCATGCCTGGGCCACATGCCCAGCCGGCACCCACCCCAAGCGCGCCATTGCCCCCGCCCTTGAAAACTTGGCGCATCGAGCCTGCCGACGGCCGCCTGGCCAACGCATTTGATCGATGGGCACGCGCCGAGGGCATGCGCCTGGTGTGGGACGCCCGCCAGCACATTTCAATCTCCGCTGGCGACAGCTTTGAGGGAACTCTGGAGAACGCGCTCAAGCGTGTTTTGTCGAGCCCCGCCATCAAGAGCACCTACCCACTGGAAGTGTGCTTTTATCCCAACGTTCCTCCCGTGATGCGAGTTACTGAACTCGGCGAACAGAAAGGCTGTGCCCAATGAAAAACATCTCTCGCGCCCTGATTGCACTGATCGCTGCCGCCCAGCTGGCCGGTTGTGGCGCTCCCTTGAAACAATCGACCAGTGCAGCCCTGGAGTCGGTGCCGATTGATTCCGTTCGCGTGGACGGCCCTGGCCGCAACGCCACGGGGTCGGCGGATGATCTTCGCATGAGGGATGCTGCAGCGCGCTCACCCGCAGTGGTGAAGCACGCACAGTCCCCATGGCTCGGCTCGACCCTCATACCAGCGACAGCAGCCGATGAGCTGCCTGCGTTGTTCAATGAGCCATACCTGCTCGATTTCGGACCGGGCACAGTGAGCATCGGCGTGGTCGCGGCTCGATTGACCAAGATCACCGGTGTTCCAGTGCGGGTTCGGGAGGACGTGTATCGGCGTTCCAGCGAGGCGATAGCTCGCACCGCCCGCCCAATGCCCACCCCCGCTGCGCCTGCACCCATGAACACTGCCGTGATTGTGCCCAGCGTCGGCGGCGCACCAATCCCAACGGGAGCCCCAATCTTTGCCCCCGCCAGCCCGCCAGCTTTTGCGATTGCCAGCAGCCAAGAATTGAGCATTGACTCGTTCAACTTGAAGTGGGACGGAAAACTCAAGGACTTCCTCGACCATCTCACCAACGCGCTGTCTCTGAGCTGGGAGTACCGAGACGGTGCGGTGGTCATCAGCCGCCTGGTGACTACCACCTACACCGTCGACATCCACACCGGCACGCAAAAGCTGGCAGTGACACATGGTGCGGCAAGTGGCGGCAGTACGCAGTCGGGCGGGATGTCCTCCTCGCTCAACAAGTCGACTCAGCTCACCGAGAACTCTCCCGACCTCGACACGTTCAAAGCCATCGTGGAATCAATCAAAACCATGACTGGTGCGGTCGAAGGGAGCCAAGTGGTGGCCAACCCCGCCACTGGCAGCATCATGGTTGTGACGGCCAAAGAAGTCCAAGCACAGATCAGAGACTATTTGTCCCACGAGCTGGCGAAGGCTCGCGGGATGATCAATGTGACTCTAGACATCTACAAAGTTAGCCGCACCGATGCCGACGAAAAGGCGCTCGACTGGAACCTTGTGCTCAATTCCGTGAGCGGTAAGAGCAACCTCCAGATCGGCAGCCCTGCAGCAAGCATTGATCCCTCGGCGTCATCGTTCAAGCTCACCCGGTTGAGTGGCCGCGCCGCTGATTCCTCTGTCATCCTGAGCGCGCTTCGCACCCAGGGCTTCACCGTCAACCATCACCCGGTTTCGCTGGCCCTTGCCAACGGTCGATTCAAATCGGTGTCCGAGCCTCGGTCGGTGTACTTCGTCAAGGAGACCACGGCAGCAACGGCGACTTCCGTGGGAGGCTCCACAGCCTCAGCGGTGCCCGGGATGAAGACGGAGGCCCTGAGCCTTGGCGACATGTACACGGTGATGGCCCGTACCACAGGCGACAACCAGGTCCTGATTAACTACAACTTCACGTTCGCCTCCCTGTCGAAGCTAGATAAGTTCGAGTCGAAATCAGGCGAAACATTTATCCAGACACCCGATATCAAGTCAATTACCGATAGTGGTGAAGCGACGATTGAGCCAGGTTACTCGTACCTCACAACCGCCTTGTCACGCTTGACCGTCAAAGACGAAGACAAGTCGCTTGGGCAAGGGATGCCATGGTTCCTCGGCGGCAGCACTGTCAAAGGCGTTGGCCGCGAGTACCTGATCGTCTTCGTGCGCGCGACGCGACTGAACTGAGGTGGCCATGGCCAAAAAACCCAGCACCTCAAAAGTCACGCTTGTCGCAGGCCTGCGGTGGCTCGCGGTCACCGCGCCAACTGGATCTACCGGCTACAGAAAGCAGTTGCGTGAGCACGCTGAGGCCTTGGAGGCCCAAGGCTTCGCGAGCAACCCGAAGGACCCTGGCATCATTGGGTTGCAGCGCGGCCGCCGCCGTGGCCAAGCCCACAGTCTTGCCGTTGTTGCCCTGAGTTTCGCGGATTCAGCCAAGGCATCCTCGGCCGCTTCGGCAGAAGACCTCAATACCCATCTCCCAGATCTTGGTGTCGCCGTATTGCTGGTGGGCGAGGGGAACGTTTGCAGCCTCGCCATCGTGGCCAGCGACGGCGGCATCTTGGTTGACAAGGAAGGCCCACAGGCAGCTTGCTTCGAGCAGATTCAAACAGTCTGCCAAGCAGCCACCCCTTGGGTTCTGTACACCAACGCCAAAATTGAAGAGATGACTGAGGCCTTCCCGGGCCTACAGGTGGAGCACGTTGAGGTGGCTGACCTGGTCGCCGTTGCCGCCGAGAACAAGTCATCACTGATCCAGAGCATCCCCCGCTCGCGAACCCCTGTTGTCATAGCGCTCGCGGCTTGCATGCTGAGCGCGGCTGCAGCTGGCTGGTATGTAATGGTAGGCAAACCGGATGCAGAACAACGCGCCCGTCTCGCTGCACTCGGAGCCAACAACACCGATGCCTACATCCTCGCTGCCGATGCGGAGCTAAAGAGAGGAGGGTGGGACCGCCCGGATCTCGCCAGCCGCCTGGCAGAAGTTGCAAAACTGCCCATCTCTAGTGATGGCTGGCACGCCAAAGAGGTCACTTGCGAGCTGGCAAGTGAGACATGCAGGCTTTCTCTTGCCCGCGCCGGCGGCACCTCGGCAGCACTCACCGATGGCTGGGGGGATTTCAAGTTTGTGCCCGCCCAAGCACAGATTGAATCTGCTGTGCTTGAGGGCTCCTTCCCAGCCAAGAGGGCCGGACTCGAACGTGGTCAGATCCAAGCCAATCATCAGAGTCAGTTGGCTCTGCAACCCATCGCCCAACAACTCATCAATGCCGGCTTGACATTTAAAGCCACAGAGGCCAGTCGATGGGCCGCTTTGACTCTTGACGGCGTGGACACATCGTCGGTACTCAGCCGATTCCAAGTGGAAGTGAGCGGCCCGCTCCATCGCGCACAAGAGGTGCTCGAACTGCTCCCTCCCAGTGTGCTGCTGTCTTCCGCGTCGGTGAACCTAGCCAGCGTGTCCAGCGATAACCCACAGGTGTATTTCATAGTGAAAGGGCATGTGTATGTCAAATAAATTCCTGTTTGCCCTTCTGGGTGCCATCACCAGTCAGGCATTTGCCCAGACGCCCCCACAAGTGGTGCCCATGCCAATCCAGTCTCAGGTACCCAGCGTTGAGTCGAAGCCGGCTCTTAAGCCCTGGCCAGCAGACAAGAAGCTCACCATCGCCGAGCTGTCAGCTTTGCAGGAGGCAAGGGAGCGCGAGGCTCTGCTCAACAAATTCGGGTACACAGCCCAACAAGTCAGAAACGCATCACCGGTCAGCGAGTCGCCTAGGACGACGCGTCCTGGCGCACCAGCTGCGGCGCCAACACGCGTCTCGGTGACTGGAATTTTTGGGTCGGCAAAAGACCCTCGCGCCGAGATCCTGGTGGATGGAACGGTGCGTGCGGTTCGGGCTGGGGATTCGGTTGGTGCGATCACCGTGGTTCGCATTGAACGCGGCAGTGTTGTTGTGCGCAAAGGTGCACGTCCAACGCGCGCCGTCACTGTCGGCACACAGATCGAGCTATGACTTCACCAACAAATGTCATCGACGATTACGCCAAGTTTCCAGCTTGGCGATCAGTGCTGACTGGCCCCAACAGTAAAGGCAATTTGATGGTGCCCGCGTCCCTGGCCAGCAGTTTGGCCGCAGTGGAGCTTGATGACACGCGGGTGGTGATCTGCGTGGCCCAGGATCTGCCCAAAGCAGAACATCCGCGCGCACGAGCGATGCATCAAGAGCTGAGAGGCGACGGCCGGATCGTTGTCCCCGAAATGCTCACGGTCACAAAGGACGTCCTTGCCAGTGTCATGACCACAGCCGGAACCCGCCGCGCCGGGTTGACAGACGATCAGACCTCCGGAGCCATCTCAATGTTTCGCAACTGGGTGCGCCAAGGTCTAGACCTTGGGGCCACTGACATCCACCTTGAAGTGCGAGGCGGCGGTCGCGGCCTTGTTCGCATCCGTGTTGATGGCGATTTGGAAACGCTCCCAGGCTGCCAGAGCCTTACCAGCAAGCAGGTGGAGGATGCAATAACAGCCACTTACGAGCAACTCGCCGACAAGCACAGCAACAGTGCGGGCAGTTTTTCCGCTGAGAAGACGATGTATGCAATGATCGGTGAGAAGCTCGCTGTGCCAGGCTTACGGCTGCGGTTTTCATCGCAAAAGGGGCTTAACGGCCCAAAGGCGGTGCTGCGCTACTTGCGCACCGGCCAAAACAAATACATGTCCTTCCAGGAAATAGGGTACTCCGAAGATCACATCAAACTACTCAAGCGTGCGCAGCGCCGACGCGGCATGGTCCTCTTCGCTGGCGAAACCGGCAGCGGCAAGTCGACCGCTGCAGCGACATTCATTGCCACGGCTCCGGATCTCGATAAAAAAGCCATTTATCAGATCGCGGACCCCATAGAGTACGACATACCTGGCGCACACCAGATACCTGTGCAACGCAACCTCATTGAGATTGCGGCAGAAGGCTGCAAAGATCCATACACCGCCACGGTAGAGGGCACGTTTCGCATGGACCCGGACTGGCTCGATGTTGGCGAGGTACGAGACATTGTCTCCGCGCGCGGTCTGGCAGCCGCCGCCAAGGGTGGCCATCTCTCCATCGGCAGCACACATGCACCGTCGGCCCGCTCCGTCGTCACGAAGCTCACTGACTCAAGCATTGGGCTGAGCAGAACTGAACTGTGCTCTACGGACGATATTATCCGACTCATCGTCTATCAAATTCTCAGACCAAAGGTCTGCCCGCACTGCGGTATTCACCACGCGGAATTTGTCAATTCTGACGAATGCAATACAGAGATCGCCACAGAAATCGAAGCCGCCATTCGGTTAGGGCTTGACCCTGCGGCATTACGCTTTAAGCGGCGTGGCGGGTGCTCCGCATGTCGCGGACGAGGAACGAACGGGTTAACTGTTTGTGCTGAAATGGTTTATCCCGACGATGATTGGCTCGACTGCACCCTGCGCGGCGATGATCGCGCCGCATGGGCCCGTTATCGGAGCACGCACAGCGATAAACTGGTATTCTCTGAATCCACCAATGGCAAAAGTGCGTTCGAGCACGGAGCCCACAAACTCTCTAAAGGATTGATTGATATCCGTTCACTACTGGGTATCGGCTCCTTTGTCGAATACAAGGCACAGCTGAATGAATTTAGGTAAAAAATTTAAGTCTCGTGCCTTTTGGGCCGAGCGAGCAGAATTCTACCGTGACGTCGCGGAGTCACTGCGTGAGAACGAACTCTTTCGTGATTTCGTCGAAGGCGAGATCACGAGCGCCGAAAAAGGTTCTTCACGCCATAAGGCCCTCACGCATATGCGCAAGATAATGAATGCTGGCGAAAGCGATTTCGTAGCATTGCTTGAATCGGTTATGCCTAAAACAGACAGGCTTGCTTTGTCTGTGCTGAGAACAGCTCCCAACAAGGAAGTTGTGCTTGAAAAAATTGCATCCAGTGTCGAGATCGAGGCCGGCATGAGGACATCTCTGCTAAAAGCCTTAATCCCCCCAATGTTCCTGGTGATGGTGGGTGCACTATTCGTCCTTGTGATTGTTTTTGGGACACTCCCAGCATTCGAACAGTCAGCCTCGCCGGATATGTGGACTGGCCTCGCGTTGTGGATTCTCACATTTGCTAATTTTCTAAGAAACTACGGCCCCGGTTACTTTCTGATTCTGATTTCCTTTTGGATCTGGCTCTCAGTATGGGGGCTCCAGCATTGGAGAAATCGTATCAGGTATAGCATTGAAACTAGCTATGGCTGGAAGCGCAAGGTGTTAACGCTTGCATTTATTCCACTCGGCCCTGTCGTCCCTGCATTGATTCTCTATCGTGATTACCAAGCAAGCAAAGTCCTTGATGGGCTGGCATTGGTGCTAGCGTCAGGACGGCAGGTTCAAGAGGCCTTGGAGGAACTAACGCTTGGCGCCTCCCCGTGGCTTCGAAAGCACCTCAACAGCGTGTTACTGCATTTACTGCACTATCCAGGCGAATATGTTGAAGCATTCGGCAGGGGAATCCTATCCCAACATCTTAAGTCGCGCATGATGAGTAAAAGTCGCCGAGATTCTGGCGGAACATTTGCCGCCGTTGTTCAATATCTTGGCACAACTGGGCAGATTCAAGCACGACACTCTTTCGACAAAAAAGCCAAGCAACTGAACATGGTCTTGGCAGTCCTGACCATATCCGTTATACTGTTTCTTTATTTCGGGCAAAGCTATATTGCCTTCAAAATGCAAGATAGTTTCACTCCGGATTCGATGGAGCGTCGTTTCACAACGCCGCAGGCCAGATAAGGCCCATAATTGATTTTTCCTAGTCCAATCAACCAGCAAGAGGTATATATGAAAGCAAAGCAACACTCCGCAGCTTTTCACAAGCAGGGGGGCATGACCCTTATTGAACTCGGCCTTGTGCTCGCCGTGGTCGCCATTATTCTCACTGGCTCACTGATCGGCTATCAAACAATGATGAGTCGGGCGGCACAGAACCAGAGTATTCAATATATAACCATGATTTCTGCCAACGCCAAGCAGCTGTTTGGGCAGGCTGGGGCATACGGCGATGTCACAACCGAAATTGCTGTTCGAAGTGGATTGATTCCACGTGAACTGCGAGTTCCCGGGACCAATACCGCAAACAATAATTATGGTGTGGCGATCACTGTGGCACCGGGAAACGGCACTGGTACAAACGATCTGCTGGTGGCAAATTGGGGAGGCGTCCCGGGCGGTTCCGTTTGCAGCACTATCGTTCGCGCCGTTGAACGAGAGCTGCGCCGGGTGGTTGTTGGTACTACGACGGTGAAGCCACTTGATGGCGCCTTGAACACGGCCACGACCTCCACTGCCTGCGACGTCAACGGTGTTGTTCAGCTCGAAGTGTCAATTGGGCGCTCGTGATGAGCATACGGTCCCGCCATCAACGCGGCTGGCTTACATTCGAAGTGGGTGCGGCGCTGGCTGTCAGCAGTCTTGCCGCAGCCCTTGCATGGCAAGCCACGACACGCGCCGAAGACGCCAAGATCGCGGGTTTACAGGCTGAGCAGCTCCTGGCTGTTCGCTCGGCCGCCCACCGTCTGGTCATGCAGAACTACAGCGCATATCAAGCAGGGTCGGCAGTGGCAGGACTTGCGCCGGAGTTTACTGGAGTCACTCTTGCCCCGGGGACTCTTTCTGGCCAAGCTGATCGCCCCACGGTGGCCAACTTACGGGCCATGGGGTTTGCGCCGGCGACTCTTTCAGATCGAGCTTTCTTCAAAGGTCTGCAAGGCGTTGGATTTGACTTGCACGTCCAGAGATCCGCAGCTTGCGCGACAGCGCCAGGCAGCCCGGGGTGCACAGTCAGCGGCCTTGCGTGCTTTGCCCAACCGTACAACCGATTCGGCGGCGCGGCCGGCGAGACTGACGCACACGGCCTCGGCTCGATTATGACGAGGTTGGGTAGCGCTGGTCTTGTGAGCCTACCCAATGCGCCTGCACAGCTGCGCCGCATGATTGATGACCCCGCTGCCGGCGCACTACCAGCGAATCCACTGGCCGGAACTCCTGCATACGCGATTTGCGCGGCCTTTGGCTGGGGGAGCGAGGGCGATGACTATCTTCGGTTGGAAGAGTCGCGCGATCCTCGCTTCCGTGGCAATGTCTCCGTGGCAGGAGCCCTCACTGCCAGCAGCCTTGGCGTCGGTACCGGTACGCGCGCCGATGGCTCACGCTGTTCGCTGGCAGAGATCTTGTCATCGGGGCAGGTCATCTCCCGTTCGGGCACCTGTATTCAGCGCGTCTTTATGGACGGCAGCACTGGAGCCATAACCAGCTCTGATGCGTCAGGGGCCGCCCGCGCAGGAATCCGTTACAACGGACTCGGTCAGAGCGAGGTCTACGCAGACAACCTGCTCAACAATGCCGGCACAGCTGGCATTCGCAGCGATGGCGGTGTGTTTGGGACCAATGCAAATTTTACAGGTACCACCACGATGGGCAATGCGGTGCTCAATGCCACTGCAGCGATTGGCGCGGCCTGTTCGCCCGATGGTGGTATGAGCTGGACCGTCCAAGGCACACGGTGGGTTCTCGCACGCTGCACTGGTGGCGCGTGGACTACCACCAGTGGGTTCCGCGAAGGGAGCACTGGATCATCATGTGGAGCGACCAATGGCGTCCCTGGCATTGACCCTAGCGGGGCACTCCTTATATGCCAAGGCGGCAGCTGGGTGAGTATGTTGGAGCGCTCTGGGCGAGCGGTTTTCATGGCATCCACCTTGGTCCAAAATGGCTCCGTTGTACCTAGACCAACGTGCCTCTCCGGGTCGAGCGGCACATCGGCCTTCCTTGCGCTAGGAAGCGAGCAGCAAGCGATCCAAGCTGTGAACCGCTACATCACCCAGACGGGAGCCAATTGGACCGTCTCAATAGTTTCGGAAACAGGCGCACCCATACCGGGTGAGCACGTCTTGATGGCGTATTGTCTTTATTGATTCAACAGGAGAATCAGATGAAATCCCACTTTGTCCTTTGCACAGCATTTGCCGTTGCCACTCTGGCTCAAGCCCAAGTGTTCGAAGACCATACACGGGTCCGTCGACTTACTGAGTCCATGACATCACAGAATGCAACCCCGTGCCCATCCGGCAGCGTCCTCTCTGGTGGTGTTTGTGTCCCACTGATTCAGAATCAGTCACCCTACGGACCGGCTTGGACGAGCTTCTTTTTGGGTCACAAGAAGTGTGCGCAAGGATCGATCGGCACATATGCAGGATTTGGTGCCAATACATGCGCAACGATAAATTCAAACGGCAGCGTGAGCTTCACCACCGAGTCTCTCTGGGGTGGCTCTGTAATGGAAAATTTAGGCGTTGCTGGGGCGCCTCACGAACTGGCATTTGT
This sequence comes from uncultured Gaiellales bacterium, assembly GCA_964440595.1. GTDB lineage: Bacteria > Actinomycetota > Thermoleophilia > Gaiellales > SKUG01 > CAYTTD01. The sequence goes on along the minus strand of CAYTTD010000026.1, from coordinate 221 downwards.
GGGCATGGCAGCTCAAACTTGGTGCTGGACTTCCTTTGGAGGTGGCGTAATGGCAACTGGTGGCGTATCGGCGCGACCCGTCATGACCAATAGCGTAACGCTGACTGGGGCTCGCCCTCAGGATTGGGAGCTATCCGTCAGCCCGCCGCAATGCCCAACGCCGGGGTCTACTCACTGATTTCGGTGGGTGCTACGGACTCTCCGAGATTCAGAATCAGGGG
>CAYTTD010000025.1:0-10487 GCA_964440595.1 uncultured Gaiellales bacterium | reverse complement strand
GTGCCAAGCTTGCGCGACTTGCGCACTACGCGCCGATGGCGTGAGTGCATAGCCTCAAAAATTGCATCGTCACTAGTCGCATCAGTTCGCCAGGCAATTACGCTCGCGAGCTCCGTGATCGCCGTACCTTGCGTCGCAAATCTTGCAGAGGAAAAACGAGGATGGAAGCGCGTGAACATTGCAACGACCTGTTCGACCTCGGCCCACGCGTTCAGAGCCGCATCAAAAGAGGTGTCAGTCGGCGTGGATTCTGTCGTAACGACTCCGCCATAGCCGTAAGGAGTTGTGGCGTCCCTGAATATGCCAACTGCCTTGCCTGGGTTGGCGGATTCGCGATCGACTCCCCCAACAATCTCGCGCACAAGCAGAGCCAGAAACCCGGTGTGTGCGCCACAATCAGAGGTGAGTGCCAGAAATACCGGGTTGCCTCCCTCAATGATTGCGCATGCCTCAAGCCACTCTCTGCTTACATAGGTGTCAGCAGGTATCTCATGCACTGCCAGTGTGCGATTCCATGCGTCAGCCGCAACGCATTCGAACTGCGTCATGTCAGCTGCTTTCTTCCGGCGTTTGTCGCCTGGCATTTACCGAGTCAAAAACCGGGTCTGGCTCATCGCGAAAAAGCTGGGTGAACGTCATCAACGCGATCTTGAAGTCAAGGAAGAGAGACCAGTTTCGGATGTACCAGACATCCTGGGCAATGCGCTCTGGCCACTCAACCTTGTCGCGCCCCGTGACCTGTGACCAGCCGCTGATTCCTGGCAGAACAGTAAGACGCTGGAAGTCATCCTGCGAGTACGATGACGACTGCTCAGGGATGTCAGGGCGCGGCCCCACAAAGCTCATCTGCCCGGCGAGCACGTTGAATAGCTGCGGCAGCTCATCGAGGCCGGTGCGCCTCAAGAAGCGCCCACTTCGCGTTATCCGCGGGTCGTCTTTCACAACGCCGAAAGGGTCTTCCGTTATTCCCATGTCAGTTGCCAGGCGCACCGAATCGTTCACCATGCTGCGAAACTTCAGCATCGAAAACTCGCAGCCCATCCGACCAGTGCGCCTCTGAACAAACAGGACAGGCCGGCCCGCATCCAGAAGCACCCAGATCGATAGTCCGATCAGAACAGGCGCAAAAACAACGATAAGAACAACCGCGAAAAACCGATCTGCGATCCACTTTACGGCTCGCAGCAATCGCCTTCTGCCAAGTCGACTCTGTATGTCACTGTCAATCTTCAGTGTCTATCAACTCCTGCGTTTTCGCAGTGTTCCGGTGCGAAGTCGCTGCCACCGCCTTTGGGCAACATAACGCAGCTCTCTGCCTCGTTCCTGAACAATTCTCAGCTTGACCAGGTTAACCAGGCGCTTGCTGAAGTTGGACGCAGTGTAGCCACGCGCTCTGATAGTGGTAGAGCCTGTTGCCTCGCCTGCGCCTGCGTCGTAGTCGTGCGCCAGAAGTTCCTTCCCCGCAACCTCAAAGAACACATTTTGATCGCGAGGTGACATTGACTTGCGCCACTTGCCAACCGACGACGTGCTGATGCCTCCCCAAAGCTTGCTGAACCACTCCTTCTGGTCTGCAACAACCTTGTGTTCGGGTGTCTCGTTGATGTTGAGCATCTCCGGGTGAAACTCAAGATCAAGAAAATCGCAGATCCGCCTTACTTCACCTTCAGGCTCCGAGACCAGCGCCTCATACCTTACGGTGAGAATATTTTCCGGATGGTTCCTGTGCGCCCGCAGCCCTTCCCTGATGCCATTCGCCCAGTCGCGCCCAGCTACCCATACATTATTGCCGCCAAAGGGGAGTGGAATGATGCTGAGGGCAACGTCACGCCCGTCGCGAACAAGTTCCACGAACTTGGCGTTTGGCCAAACGGCCACAATCTCATCGATCCACTCGATGTAATACGGGGTCTTGTCACCCCAACGACTCTTTTTTTCCGCCGCGGCAAAAGCGCGATAAGGAACTTCAATTGCCCACCTGTAGGCTTCGTCATGCGACAGATCCCTTGGCGGAGTTGGAGCAGTGCCAGGAAGATTCCACAGCTTGACCTTGGGGTGATTCCAGACCAGGCGCGTGAACTTTTCAAGGTTGCGATAGCGTGACAGATCCATGCTGCCTGCCCGCACGTGCGCGAAGTCTCCAAGGATCATTGACTCAGTTGGAATGGCAACATCGTTTCCGCGATCAAGTATTACCCGCAGCATCGTGGTGCCAGAGCGGTCGTTGCCGACGATGAAAAATGGGGATGATTCGGTGTGACGATTCGAATTCACCGCTGAATTTTACACGATCACGTGCGAGCCAATGGCCTGCGGTCGATCATGCGCTCAAATCTCGCCTGGGCGTCAGCGCCCATTGCTGCACGCGCCTCCTCCGGCATCAGGCGCCAACGGGTGGCCTCGTAGGCGTCGGGATGGCGAATTTGCAGCAGGTGATTGGACTGGATGATGTCGTCGATCATCCCGCCATTGCCTCGAAGCACTATGTGTGTGCTCTCTGGATGGCTGGCTCTGCCGAATGGCACCAGCAGGTCGGCTTTGCCCTCGGTTGTCGTAAGGTGAGTGCCTTCTGGCAGGCGATGCGCCTTGAGTGTCTTCAGGAACGGCGAGCCCTTGGTCATCTGCAGGCCGGCGTCGCCAACGAACGCGCGCACGATGCGATTGCCTCTGATTGCATCTCCAAGCGGGCCATCCCAAGCTGGCAGGCGACCAACGCCGTCGAACGGTGAGCCGATGGTAACGATGTCGACTACCTTCAGATCCAGCGCTGATTTCACCGCTGACTTTCCGAGCTCTCTTGCCAGGTAAGTGGCGAACTCTGGGCTCTCGTCAGCGATCTGTGCGAGCGCCTCTGCGCGTTGATTTCCATCCAGCGCCTTTAGCTTGCTGAAGTAATCCTGCAGCTGCGAGAACCTCACGGCAATAATGCCTCCCTCGCTATGGCCAACCAGGTTCACCTGCGAGATAGTTGGGTCATTCGCATAGCCAACGAGTTGATCTGCGAGGCGGGTCACATTCTTGTCAATGTTCACCAAACCATTTGCATAAGGATCAAAGCGCATCGCCGGAAAGCCATCCAGCTCGAAGGATCGAAGGTGATCATCAAGGTAGCGTCCTGTGCTGGTCCACCCCCCAATGTTCACAACCGGCTCATTTGAGCGCTTGATGATGTCTACAACATGTTGAGGCAGGGGTTCACCCAGGCGGTTGTTCGAGCGGTTTACGATTAGGGGCTCGCCGCGATCGACAAGTCCAATGAACGCTCGTCGACCTCTTCGGCCAGCACTCTCAACCGCGTGAATGACACCTTCAGTTATCGCAGTAGGCAACATCTAATCAATACCCCCGTTAGGTTCCCCAATACGTGGACGGGCGATAATCACGCCACCGCATCCACGCGCATATCGTTATATCGGGGAGTTGCGCGGGGAGGGTTTCAGCGGCGAGTGTGAATTCCCAGGATCGTCGCCGGGCCACCGCTCACTCGAATCTTGACTTCGTGATTGCCTGGTTTGTCCCACTTCATGAGGCGGTACCTGCGTGACTCGACCTTTTTCCGGGTGCGCAGATTGATCTTCACTGTCTTGCCGCCGTCGATTTTTGCGTTCAGGGTGCCGCACGTCGGGCACCGCTGAGCCACGACGACGAAGAGGTCTGTCTCGGCTTTGAGGCTAGCCAGTGACCCAGGTTTGCCAGTGCTTGGTTCACCGCCAGTCCAGAAGCTGCCTGAGAATCCGGTCCATGAGCCCGTTGACGAAAACTGGTGCAGAACGCTAAGAATTGTCGTACAACCAATCGGTTCGATGTTTTCATTCCCCGCTCGATCAACTATCAACACCCGTACGCAATACGTCATTCCATTTGAGCCGTTGATCTGACTCGTGTCGAATTCGGCGAGCTGTTTGACTGATGTCCAGTTTGCCGGAGTCGCATCGGTTGCGCGCGATTCGGCAACCTGAAGAGTCGCAGACGCTATTCCAGACATTGGGTCTGAAACAAGGGTTTTTACCTGGAATGACGGAGCTGATTCAAAGCGTCGTTGGATTGCTGAGCTGCCCCATCCGGCTAGCTTCGGCTTGGTTTTATCAAGGAGGAATGGGCCGAGGTGGCGTGGTTGGCTCCAGTTGCCGGCGGTGTCGGTTGTGCGTGTGTGGAGGTACCAGGTTCCTTCGGTGAGTTCTGGTGATTGGTGTGTGTTGGTTGTTGTGTCTTGGGTTGTGTCTGGTGTGGTGTTGGGGGTTTGGGTCCATTCGAGTGAGTGGCCTTGTACGCCGCTGCCGCTGTCGCTGGCGCCATCCAGCGAGACGTTGAACCTGCGTGAGTTGGTCCACGACGCAACAACGGTGTTGCCGCTAGGCGTTGGAGTTGCCGGAGCAGGCGCTGTGCCATCGATCAGGAAGGGACCCAGGTGTCGTGGTTGGCTCCAATTGTCTGCGGCATCAACGCCGCGAACGTGCAGGTACCAAGTGCCGTCACCGCTAGGCAATGCAGAGGAAGTGCCTGTTGTCGTCGATACTGTTCCGGGGTCGGTTGTGGGGCTTTGAGTCCAAGAATGCGAAAATGCTGTGATGCCTGTTGCATCGGTTGGAGTGGTCCAGGCGACTGTGCCTGAAGGTGTACGTGTCCAGGTCGAAACAGGTAGGTCGGTTGAGCTAATTGAAGGCGCCAGCGGTGCCGTTGCGTCGACCGTAAGTGAGCGTGTGGCGCTCCAGTCGCCCGCAACCCAATGTGAGTCGCGGCCTCGCGATCGCCAGAACCAATCTCCGTCAGAAAGGTCGTTCGATGGTTGCCAGGTCGCGCTACCCCCAGGAGTCAATGTGCCTCCGACGCGCCCTTCTTCAACAGGGTCAGAGGGGTCGGTGCATGTTGAATTCGCGCAGACCTGAAACTCCACTGCACCGAGGTCGGTTGCATCGCCATCTTCAAATGTTGCGGTCAGTGTCGGCGTTTCGTCGCCGGTGACTGCTGCTGGGAGAGGCCCCGTTTGAACTGAGGGTGTTGGAATTTGGGTTCGCCGCAACAGCTTCGTGGACCCGGGTCGCCCAGCGCCACTCATATATGTGTCGCTAACCAACACACCCCAGCTGCCGGCTGTTACATATCCGTCGTCGTCAGTTGCAGGTGCCCAGCTGGTTGCCAGGTTGGTTGTCAGGTCTATCTCCGCAATCTTTCTATCTGCGGCGCCGCCTATCGGGTGTTGTGCTGGGGCGTTAACTACTGACGAGGTGAAGGAGAGGTAAAGCTTGCCGTCGTATATCGAAGCTCCCTCGTACCACGGAAAATAACTGGAGCCATTTATAGTTTGAGGCATCAGCTCCGTTGGGTCGAGGGCTCCGGTATTCGCGTCGAAGATCGCGGCTCCAAACCTGGGTGTTACACCTACTGATCCGATATAGCCGATCGCATAGACCTTGCCGTTGTGTACAAATACATAGTCCGGATTGTCCGCCAAGCTGGGGTTCGCAAATGCGGTGGCGGCACCTGTTGTTGTGTTCAGACCCGCCAGGTATTGCCTTGCTTGCCCGCCGGCATTATTGAATTGGCCAACAATGAAAACATTTGTCGCAGTTGCGTCGATGTCCTCGACCGTTCCGTCAGGGGCGGGATTCCAGCCTGTGACGGTGTTTGTGTCCAGGTCAATTGCTGCCGCCCGTGTGCGCGCCGTGCCATCAATGTTGGTCAGCGACCCGCCGACGTACAGCAGGTTTCCTTCTAGGTCCATACAGTTGATCCCTCCAGTAACAACAGGTGCCCATGGCAATAGGGCGCCAGTTGTCAAATCGAAGGCAGCGAGACCACTTCTTGGCTGTCCATTAATCGCAGTAAACGTGCCAGACAGGTAAAGAGTATTGCTTCTCAATATCATGTCGACGACGTTTCCTCCGCTAACGTCTGGGTTCCACGTGTCAAGTGAATTTGTGTTCAGGTCTATGGCCGCCAGGCGATTTCTCGTCACAGGTGATTTGATTACCCAGGGTTGAGAATTTCCTTTGATCAGTATTGCGGAAGTCGATGTTACGGACCCGGCTGACCAATCTCCCAGGTTGGCGTCAGACACTAGTGAACCATCGGATGCGTTGAGGACGAGCAGGCCTGAATCGTCGTCCGTCTCCCTGCTTGTTGCACCAGGGATGTCTGCGCGATATGGCGAGTTAATTATCGCTCCGCTTGTTCCCATAAGAGTCAGGCAGGCTGTGTCGTTGGTGGGTTGCCACGCTGCGTCGTGAGCTCCAGTGCCTGCATCAAAGCGCTTCAGGCCAAGGTATCCAGTGGCGGAAGTTGTTGTCGACAAGCCGCACGTATAGACGTGGCCGTCAACTTCCTCAACTTTAAAGGTGGTGTTTCCCAGTTGGGGATCCCATGCAACAGGTGCTCCGGTCGTGCGCAGAACTCCGGCGCCCCGACTGCGAACCTGCCCCCCAGCAGATGAGAGGTTGCCGACCGCCCAAACCATGGTTGCCGTAACGTCAATCGCGTTTACTCCCCCAACGATGTTTGGGTTCCACGCAGTCGCCGTGCCAGCGGCTGACAATTCGGCCACACCGTTTCGTGCTTGGCCGCCAATGCTTGAAAAGCTGCCGCCAGCGTAGATTGAAGTGCCAGCAACCTCGATGTCGGTAACACTCGAACTGGCATTGGGATTCCACGCGGTAAGTGCTCCAGTTGACATTGTGAAAGCAGCAATGCGATTTCTGGCAGATCCGCCTATAGACAAAAATGCTCCGCCAACGTAGACATTCGTCGCATCGGCATCTAGAGCAAATACATCGTCTGAGGGTGTTGGGTCCCAAGCGTCAACAGCCCCGGTTGAAGGATTCAGTCGAGAAAGGTTCTTCCTTGCTATACCGCCAATGGCTGTGTAGTCACCTCCTACGTACAGGTGTCCACCAGCAAGTGAAAGCGCAGAAACAGGCCCTTGATAAACCGAGGTGTTTGTGGAAGTTATGTCGGCGGAAAACCCTGTATCAACTGTACCATCACTCAACACTCGGGCTATGCCGCGCTTAGGGACGCCGCCGATGAGGTTGAAGTTTCCTCCAACATAGTAGCCACCCGCACCATCAGAAATGATTGCATGGAGTTCTCCATCAACCGGGGGTATCTGCGGAACCGGCCCAGCTCCGGTTGAGAATGCCATTGAATGGCTCGGCGGTGCACTGCCGGTCACTGGAAAAGTCCCCGTAAGATAGAGCTTGTTGTCGATCGCGGTGATGTTGTCGACCGAAGGAAATATTCCACCAAAGTTAGTTTGCATTGGCAGTGATGCTGCGGTTGAAGTGTCGATTGCAGCAAACTTTCCTTGGTGTGTGGTGCCGACCGAATTGAACTCGCCAAAAGCGTACAGTGTCGTGCCGATTGCCTCCATCTCGGTAACTGTGCCGTTGATCTGTGGATCCCACGCATCTACAGTCATTGTCGTAGCGTCGTATCGCACCAGTCCCTTTCGGATCGAAGCGTTTGCGCCGGTGAATTCTCCGCCAACATAAAGGGAGCCGTTCGCCAGGCCAAGCGTGTAAATGGTTGTTGTGAGATACGACGCTCGGCGTAGTTCAGGGTTCCAGCCAGTCAGGCTTCCAGTTGTTGTGTCGAAGGCTGCGACACCCTGCCTGGTATTTGATCCAACCTGATAGAAGCCTCCACCTGCGTACAGTGTGGTGCCCTGCAACATCATTGAGTAGACGCTGTTGTCAAAGTTCGGGTTCCAGGCCTGCAATGCGCCATTGGCGGCGTCGACCAGCCCTGCCCGGTTTCTTGTTATTCCGCCGATTGTGGTGAAATCGCCGCCAAGATAGATGCCTCCTGGCGATACTACGATCGTGCGAACCCTTTGGTTCACATTGGGGTTCCAGGCTGTAGCAAGTCCGGTAGCAGTGCTTATTGCTGCAGCGCGGTTTCGCGCCTGGCCGCCAATGGTGGTGAAAGTTCCCCCTACGTACAGAGTGGTGCCGTCCAGGGTCAACGTTCGTACATGGGTGCTGGCCGTTGATGCGTTTGGGTTCCATGCTGTTGCAAGCCCGGTCACAGTACTTAATGCGGCAATGCGGTTTCGTGCCTGCCCGCCGATCGAGGTGAAATCACCTCCTACATACAACACAGAACCATCGTAGGCCAACGCAAATACGTTGGTGTTATTGGGTGCTGGGTTCCACGCTGTCAGGGCTTTCGTGTTTATGTCAAAGGCCGCAATTCGGTTTCTGGCTGAGCCACCAATGCTAGTGAAGTTGCCGCCTGCGTAAAGTGTGTTGCCTACCCTCTTCAGCGTGTAAATGGCGTTGTTCGGGTTTGGGAGGAAGTCCGTGTCGACAGAGCCGTCTGGTAAGACGTGAGCGAGATTTGTTACGTTGGTATCGCCGACAGCAGTAAAGACTCCACCGAGAAACCAACCGCCATTACCATCGTCTTCAACAGCCCAGGTGTTACCGGCTACCGTTGGAATTCCGGGCACATATACGCCGGTCGTTGCATCAAGTTTGCTGGCGCCGGATTGATTAATGGAGAAGTTGGCTGAGTTGGCACCCGCATATAGCTTGCCGCTATGCGCCTTCACCGCCGTTACAATCTCTGGCGAAGCCGCCGGAGAAACGCTCGCTGCGGTGGTCGTGTGTATCTTGGCAAGGTAAGGTCGATTTAAACCGTTGATCTTAGTGAATTGTCCGCCTGCGTACAGATAACTCCCCTCAACGTCGATGTCGTTTATCGCATTGTTGACCGTTGGTGCCCAAGCGTCCAGCGCACCACTTGGGCGCGAGAACTTCGCGATTCGATGACGTTGCTGACCATCGATCAGTGCGAAGTCTCCCGAAATGAACACGCTGTCCTGTGTAATTGCGACGTCTCGAATCGTGCCATTGATCGTGTGGCGCCACCCATCACTAACAACGCCAAAAGCATTCATGTGCAGCATGCGCTGGGCCTGCAACATGTTTGCAGTTTGAAACTGCCCAAATAGAAACCATCCGCCGCTTCCGTCTGGTTTTATGATCTTTACGCTTCCATCAAGGTCGGGTAGTGATTGTGCAAACGGTGTGAGACCGGGCAAGGAAAGTTTTTGGGCGGACGGTTTGTCCACAGCTCCAGCGTTAGAAAAGCTTCCGCCAACGTAGAGCTTTCCGTCATGTTCAATCGCAGTGTTTACCACACCATCAAACTGGGGGATGGGGTCAGTTGTCTCTGAAAGGGTCGAGGCGGCATGTGCAGTGTTTGCATAGCCAGCCAATAGACATGCGGCAGCGGTGGCGCCAGCCAGCACAATTCGTTGCAGGCCAAAACACGTGCGCGCAACTGTATTTAAGGCTGCCCCAAATTCCATCACTTAATGATCGGCAATTTTGGTCGCCGTCTTGAGCGCGTGAATATCCTGGATATTTGTTACCACGACATGGAGTTTCGCTATATCGGCCGCACCGCCAACGTGCAGCGCGAAACGCAGACGAGTCGCCCTTGCTCATCGACGATATCCATCTGCCAGACCTGAGCGGTGCGACCAACATGCAAAGGCTCTCCTGTGCAGGTAATTCTCCCTTCCCGCATCGGGCGAAGGTGATTCGCATTAATCTCCATCCCAAATACTCGAAATTCAGGGCCTGCGGCCAGGCTGGCGCCAATGCTTGCACAGGTTTCTGCAAGCAGCACCGAAACACCTCCATGCAGGTAGCCGAATGGCTGGTGGTGTCGAGAGTCGATCGTGAGTGACGCAACGGCCCGTTCGGCCGTCATCTCATCGAGGGTGATGCCTAGTGCGCTGAGGACGGTTTCTGATAGTGGCCGGGTGCCTGGACGCGGATCAATGTCGTGTGTGTCTTCGTTCATCTGTTTTGACTCCTCAATCGACTTGCCATGACGTTGACCAATCATGGCATGCCAACAGGGTTAGCCGCATCGTCTAACGGGTAACCCGCTACACATGAGCACATTCGAACCAGTTGAAAAAGGTGACATCGCTTGCGTGCGATGTTCGCGAACCATGACTGAAAAAGAGGTGGGAGGTGTCGTGGTCGACCAGTGCACTTTCGGCCATGGCATGTGGTTTGATTCGGGGGAGCTGGGCCGTTTTGCTGCTGGAGTGGCTCCTTCCAGAATTGTCACCACTGATATGCGGGATCGGCTTGATGGCAAGGTCATCAACCCGTCGGTCGACGTCGAAGTCTTTAATGACCGGGCGGATTGCCCAGTGTGTGGTGAGGAGATGGAGCACGAAGAATTTCGTGAAGGAATGGGTCCAGTGATGGATCGCTGCGCCGAGCACGGGGTTTGGCTTGATGCTGGTGAGCTTGACCGTATCCGCAATCTCCAGTCCGCGCTCAAGCGCTCAGTGGCCGTTGCAGGTGATGCCCGGGGGGGTTCTCTTCCATCCGACCTTGATACCACCGATGCCCACGATGTAGCACTGGCTTTGCAGGAGTCGGTTCGGGCAAACGAGGTAGACGAAGGATTCATTCAAGGCGTTGCTTCCCGACTGTCTGAGCTCTTCAGACGCTAAGAATGGT
>CAYTTD010000024.1:0-10660 GCA_964440595.1 uncultured Gaiellales bacterium | reverse complement strand
GTCGGCTACGTTGCCCAGAGACACGTTAATGCCACCTTATGCAGCTCCCGAGTGGCTTCGCACTGGGTGCAGCTTTGAGACAACCGCGACATCTGCTCCGCCTCGAGCTGCTTCAACTGCGGCCCTCATACCGGCAAGCCCGGCGCCGACGATGACTACGTCATGTTCCTTGATCACTTTAGGTCCTCTCGCATGTAATTTATGCGCCAAATAATTTCGCACCTGAAACTAACACATGTGCACTTTGAAAACCAAAGTGGGGCGTCATTCGCGGGCTCAATCCGATGTTGGCATGGTGTCTGATGAGCTTCGGTGGGTCAGTTGTCCGGGTACTACCCCTGTTAGCAGGAACTTTGCCGCTTCGTCGCCGTGCGCGTCATAGTGGTGGGGCTTATATTCAAAAGATCCCGTTTTCACCCAATTGAAGGCTGACTTCACCCAACTCAGTGGCACTTCAGGGTTCAGAATGCGTCCGAAAATGGAAGGAACTATGTCGTCGGTGTGGCGGAACTCAACCACCTTGGGAGGTGTTCCTCCTGATCCAAGTATGTTTGCGCCGACTACAGCCTGAGATATTCCCTCCGGGATTCTCTGAAAACCGGGTTTCGCGAACAACACCGATCTTGAAATTGCTGCTGCGACCTCTGGGTCGTGGAGGTCCTGTGCTATCGCCCAGGCGCCCTGGCTTTCACCCACGACGTAGATGGGGCGATGCGGGGCGAGTTTTTTCAAGGCTAATACCACGTGAGCCAGGACGGATTTTTCGCGACCTTTTGTGAAACCGAGAAATCGCTTTACGACGTCCTTGACGCCATTGTCGTACGGTATCGAGGCTACCGATATGGCGCCGCCGTGCTGCCTGATTATTGACCGCGCGGTTTCGTACATTGACGACTGGTATGCGCCACCGGTGGTTCCTGGCATGCACAGAAGGATTGGCCCTGTTCCCTTTGACAGCGCTGAAACAATTCTGTCAGCCCGTTCCTTGACTGACATGTGACTGACATTTGCTGACACAGGTGGTGGCTCGACAGAATTTCTTGGGCGCAGCAGGATGTGAGTCGCACCTGTTGCGACCCTTTTTTTAGTGCCGGTTGTTGCCCCGATGGCCGGCAATGTTGATCCCCCCTTGTAAATGTCTGCCGATACTACGCAGGCAGTGCGGAGTCGGCTGACATCTTCTTACCCATCCAGCGCGGAAAAAACCTTTGCGTTAAGAAGATTTGCAAAAAGATTATTCAAAACTGGCGAATTGTCGAACGGTCGTACCGGCCGCATTTTTGAAGGGGTTGAACAGATCCGAAGGCGGGTAGGCTCGTTCTGTAATGGAATTAATCTTCGTGTTGTTGCTGCTTTGGGCGTTGTTATGCATGCCCCTTGGCTATCTTGCCCATTGGGCAATTCTCGGTGGAAACGCTCAGAAACAGGCATTGCCGCTTGTACCTTTGACAGGGCTTGCTCTGACGGTTTTGGTGCTTGATCTTGCGGGGCGTTTTGGCATGGAAATGGGCGGAGATCTGCCGGTGTTCGTTCTACTATTGGTCTGGATCCCTGTTGGCCTGCTCATTTGGAAAAAGAACCAGCTGTGGAGGTCGCGCTCATTGCTTGCGGCAGGGCTTTTGGTGTTGTTGGCTGCGTTTCTGTTCAATGCCTTCATAGATGGAGCCGGGGAGCCGGGTTCCGGGCCGTTGGGACGCGGTACAGGTCGTGATCCAGTGACTAAGGTCAGTCAGATTCAGAGCCTCGTCGATGAGGCATCCAAATCAAGTACTGACACCGGTGAATCTGATGTTGACGCTGGTTTGTCGGCTTTTCAAAGGTTTGCCGCGTTCACTGTGGGGCTCGGAGCCAAGAATGAATCCAGTTTTGAAGCGTGGTCTGCATACAGCCTGATCGCCACGATCGTCGCTCTGTTTGCGTCTCTAACCATGTTGCCCATCTACGTGCTGATGAGATGGTGGGAGATCAAGTGGTTCGGAAATATTCTCGTTACCGCGCTTGGCGTTCTATCACCATCTGCAGTTCTCGCAATGGCGCTCGGTGAAACCGAGATCATTGTGGCGGCCCCGTTCGTCATCGCATCGGTAGCTGCAGCCCAGTTGAGTGTCAGGGAGTACGGGTGGTATGCAGTTGGTGCAGTGTCTCTGGCGGCGGGTACTGCCATTGCGGGGCCGGTAGTTGTTCTGCCGGCAGTTTTTGCCTGGTGTTTGCACAGGTTTTTTCGTAGCAAGTTCAAGAGTGCAGCTCCGAGTGACATTGGCAAAAAAAAGATTCACGTCGATGCGTTCATTGCCGCAGCCATCGCTCTTGGATGCATATCAATGCTTCCTGCAGTGCTTGAATTCAAGCTGTCTGCAATGGTTCCCTGGCGACCGATTTTCAGCACTGCATCGGAGGCAATCCTTGGCTGGCCATTTGCGTGGCTAGGCGGTGGTTTCGCTGTTGGTCACCCCGAAGTCGGGCATCGATTTGATCCTGTGATCTGGATGGTAGGGCCAGGGCTGATCATCATCTCCATCGCCTACAGTGTTTCGATGAAGGTAGTGCGAGAGCTGGCGGCTGTTCTTACAGTTGTTGTCATGGCATTGTTGGCGTTGGCGGCATTCATGGTTGGCGCCGACGATTTCGGAGGCAGATTGTTCACGCTGGTTGCCGTCACCTGTACGCCACTGCTCGTAATGGCTGCAGTGAGAATGGTTTCGCTGGCACGGGACGCAGCCCGAGACAGATCGAGTCGCCTAGGCGGCGTTGGCCCATTTATGCTGTTTCTTGTGTTCGCTCTGTACTCTGCTTCTTCAGTAGTCGCAACAGCAGGTGTGGCAGACAGGGCCCCTAGATTTGATGGCACTCCGGTTGCGCAGGACCTGAGTGTAAAGGCTGGCTCGAAAGGTCAGACATCTCTCATTCTTTCCAGGGAGCCATGGCTTCCGTACATCATCGGTGGCGTGCCAAAGGTCTCGACCGCTGGTGACATCGATGAGCTTGTGTCAGCCGATGCGCGCATCAAAGGAGTGTACGCGGGCGAGAATCACCGTATCGCATTGCCGCAAAACCCTTTGTTGTCAGACCCCCCGTATGGCTGGCAAAGGACTGGTCGTATCACGCCATTCGGAGTCAGGCTTTTCAAGAAAGCCGAGATTGCACCTGGGGCGTCGAGGTCCGTTGTTCTCAAGCATGAAGCAGTTGAGAAGAAGTTTGAGTATCCCCGTGATTTTCCTGCAGCCGGCAGGGCAGGAGGAGCACTGTTGCCGATATCAACGCCAGAAGTCTGCTTCCCCGAGAATGCCGTCGGTACTTGCGATCCCAAGGAGCCTGTGGTCGGTGGTGTGTGTTCGGATGACGATATTGATGCGGCTACTACCACACTTCCGGTAAAGAAAGGGCAAAAAAAGTATGAGCTTTTGGGAGTTAATTGTTGGAAGGTGTCAGTGGCCGAAAGTGCTGACACGATCTTGTTTCACCTTAGAGACGTTGGTGTTGTGTTCCCTGCGGGGAGTGCCATTCAGGAATCAGGAGCGCGTCTTGACGACGATGCGGGCAACGTAATAAAAGACAAGATGAGGTATGCAATTTATGGCGGCGGCCGGATGATTCTGAAGGGGCCGTCAGGTAGTGGAGGTTGGGGCAATGATCGCCTAAACGGTGTGTTTGACGTCACAGTTGAGGGGGATTTTGGCTCCGAGATGCAGGCGATTGCAACATCCGATTCATACGTTGATCCGGCAGCGCAAACACCAGGTATCCCATTGGGTTGGGCAGCTGACGGATTCAGTCCAGCCATTGTGGATTGGCGTCTTGGCGGTTCTGCAAGATTCAAGGTTGGATCTTCGGGTAACGCAAAGGTCGGTAGAGTGTTTGCTCGCCCAACCGACATGCCGCCCTCATGCGACGTGGTCATGAAGCTCAAGGACGGTGGGCATCGAGAAATGCAGTTCACCGTTGCTGACAACACGGCGTCAGTGGGGCCCGGTGGCGGGCAGAACCTGCCGGGTGAGAATCCATCGGCAAGTCGAAAGAATTTGAGGCCAGCCTTGACGTTTCACGTCACCAGGGCTCCTGAATCCGGCGAAGCAACGCTCATAGTGGGTACGTACCTTCAGCGTAATGGCGTAGCGCGCCACGTGCTTCTCGACTGGACGGCGCAATTCGATGGCAATCCAGTTGGTGCCAGTTGTGATCTCACGCCCCAGGTCAACTGACAACTTATATTGCAGGGCGGTTTCAAGTGGCCGGTAAAACTGAAACACTTACCTGGTTTTTGGGGTTTGGGGTGGTGTGTGCATTCATCCTGATGCTCAGGTTTTACGCTGCTGATTCGCGTCCTGCGAATCAGAGTCTTGCTCCATACACACACCACCCCAAACCCCGGAACCAACCTGAACTCGGTTCACTGGCCAGATTCCGACGACCTGTCGTTGGAACAGCTGTTTGGTGTTGGGTTTTCGTGCAGCCATTGCCTGCACGAAAACCTGAGTAGGCTTCCGCCCAAAAATTAAACCGGGCCCCGCGTACCTCCTGCAAAGGTAGATTACGCGGGGCCCGGTGCCCCTTTGCCCCCAAAGGATGAGGATGTCGCAGCGCGTACCTGTCTCATGTACCCCGATCGACTTGATTGCCCCCGCTGTCGATCGGGCAAAAACGCGCTGTGTAGTCACAGATTCAACAAACCCTCGGTAATTCCTGCTTGCTGTGATTGAGAATGGCCTTATTGAGGTGCAACATCAGGTTCATGGCGAATCGATGATCAGTTGTGCACTTCGAATAAATCAGTGCTCAATTGCCCTGCTGGATTAGGCATTGGTAATTGGCTTAAGAAATGTGTGTGGACGAGGTGCTAAAAAAGGGACACTCTTATGGGACTTTTCAGAACGCAGAAAGCGGCTGCAAATAAAGGTAATTCAAGCGGGGTTTGTGGCGAGCCGTGGCATGACCAGATGGTTCGCGTTGCGAGGGCCGGTGGAGCATTTCCTTATGTGGTTGAAGGCTTTTCAGAGATTACTGACGCCGTAAGGCGAGGGCATGTGGTTCTGCTCAAGCGCGAGGAGTGTGAGGTCTCTGAGGGAATAACCATCTTTGGCCGCAGCTCAGGCGATCATGATCTGCAGCAGGCTGCGTCGCCGATGTGGTCGGTAAAGCGTTCAGTTTCGCCAAATCAAGCGGAAAAACCATCTCAGAGCGCTGTTGCAGTGCTCAGATTTGATGTCTCAACCGCGCGGTTTGTGCTGCAGGATTCAGTAGGAGTAGTTGAAGCGGTTCAGCTCACGCCAAAGCGTCTGTTCAAGTACGTCAGTGAAGGCCAACGCGATATCGGCGTAGCGCTGGGAGCTTGAATCTTTACCGCGTGCCTCACCGAACAGATGCAGGCGTGCGGTCCTCCATCGGCACATACGATGCATGAGTCTGACCCGTGTAATCGCTTGTTGGGCGAATCAGGCGGTTGTCAGCATGCTGCTCAACCACGTGGGCGGTCCATCCAACGATGCGACTTGCAGCAAAGATAGTCGTGAACAGCTCGGTTGGAATTCCGAGTAGCCTGTAAACAGTTGCTGCGTAGAAGTCGACGTTCGGGTAGAGGCCCTTCTCGCGCAGAACGACTTCCTCCATGATCTCAGACATTGCGTACCACTTGGTGTCGCCGGTGCGCTCGCCAAGCTCGCGGGCGAGCTCCTTGAGGATCTTTGCGCGAGGGTCATACGTCTTGTAGACGCGGTGGCCGAAGCCCATGATGCGCTCCTTGCGGCCAAGTGCGTCTACGACCCATTTCTCGGTGTTTTCAACTGAGTCAATCTTCTCCAGGGTCTCCATGACGCGCTGGTTTGCACCGCCGTGCAGTGGACCTTTCAGGGCGCCAATGGCAGATGTCACCGCGCTGTACATGTCGCTCAGGGTGGCAGCAGTCACGCGTCCGGCAAATGTTGAGGCTGGCAACTCGTGATCCATGTGAAGAACAAGTGCCTGATCCATTACGTGTGCGGCAAAGTCGTCTGGTTTTTGTCCAGTGATTAGCCACAGAAGGTTTGCTGCATGGCCAAGTGATGAATCGCTTGTGACCGGCTCTCGCCCGTTGCGCCAGGCGTTGTAGCTGCCAATGATCGTTGCCAGCTTTGCGGTGAGGCGATTTGCCTTCCTCAGGTTTGCTTCGCGGGAGTTGTCGTCCTTCTCGGCGTCGTCGATGCTGAGAGTTGATACCGCTGTGCGGAGAGCCTCCATTGGGTCGGCCTTTGTTGCGATCTCCTTGATTACGTTGAGAGTAAGAGCAGGCAGCTCACGATTCTGGCGAATGTCGCTGCTGAAAGATTCAAGCTCAGCCGCCGTTGGCAGGCTGCCATACATCAGCAGGTAGGCTGTCTCTTCAAAGTTTGAGTGCTTGGCAAGGTCAAAGATGTCAATGCCCCGGTAGCACAGATAGCCTTTGACTCCGTCGATGTAGCAGAGCCCGCTGCTTGCTGCGACGATTCCTTCGAGTCCACCTTTGTCAGACATGGTACTGATTCCTCTCCTGCGGGGTTAATAGCAGCGCCAATTGATTAACGCGATGCTGATGCTACCCACGAACTACCCCGGCAGGCAAACTTTTCAAACTGCACATGAGTTCAAAGGTCGTCTTAAGACTCTCGGGTAAACACGATACCTTTATCATCGACGGCGCCAATGATCTTTGGATGGGCTTTTTCAAGCCACTCGTAACTCCTGTTCCATCCATGGGAGCTGTTTTCGGCTCTTACCATGCCATACACTTCGACTTCTCTCCCATGCTGACTAACAGGCACCCTCACCACCAGGTTGGTCGCGGGACCTTTTGATAGTCCTTTGACCTCCTCGTAGGCCAGTTTTGTCGCGGTTTGAGGGTTGCCTGCAGGGAGGAATTTTATGGGCATTGTTTCGCTAAAGGGTTCGATCGCGCTCGTCCACCCCTTACCTAGTTCTGCTATTCCCAGTTGGCTTCCCAGATCACCGTCCTGAAAGGCTAAATCAATTGACTTGTGGGGTACGCTTAAAAAAGATAGCTCAGACGAATCGCCACTCGGCCTGAAGTTCAGCTCTCCGGTGATAGGGCGGTAGAGCGCCCGCATATCCGGGTGCAAATTGCCTATCCCTTTTTTGTCGACTTGTCCGTAGCTAATGGCAGCGAGGTGTGGAGTGCCGGTTGAATCCTGCATCACCGCTGTCATGAGTGAAGGATCGGTAATTTCAGAGCGCGTTGCCAACTGTACGGCATCTTCAACGGTGAATCCTGGTAGTGCCTTCGTGAAACCGTCAAAATCAGGCGAGTATTCGAATACGGCGTGTCCATCTTCGTCACCGTAATGAAGAGCCGGTTCTATTTCCCATGTTTCTGGTCCGCCTTTTCCGGGATGATCCTTGATCTGGCTGAACTGCTCGGCCTGCATTCGCTGGTCGCGAATTATCCTGCGTTGTGCTGCGAGGTCATCATTGAGTTTGCTGACTTTCTCCTGGTCCGCTGTTACGCGCCCCAATTCGTCGTTGAGGCGATTGGTGACCGATTGGTGAACTTTTGCAAACCCCTTTTCTTTCAGCGAATCGACGGACGCTGGCCACAGGTGACCTTCAGGCCACGAGCCTTCAAGAAAGCCTTTGCCACCTCTGCGTATGTCGGTGTTGTCTGACCGAAATACAGCATCAACATTGGGATGATTCACGCGAACCTGAACATCCAGCTGCTTCTCGGTTGCGCTCCTTAGCTTGCGCGCCACCTGTATCGTTCTTTTCCCTGTGTCGGTTGGTGCCCCAAGAAGGTGTATCGCGCCACCAGCGTCATGCACGGCAATTGCGGTGCTGCCTGGGGATCCCTGGATGAAGTTGATTGCTGCGGCTCGTGCTTCTTCCAGCGATGAAAATCCTTGTGGAGGGCTTACAACGCGGTCAGGTATCAAATGCATGTCTGTGTGCGCAATACCATCTTTTGATGATCCAACAGGAATCCTTGCCGTCGCAATTGGTTGGGCAAGGAGAGAGCCAGCGTTTGCATTGACTGGGTTACCGTTGCGCAGCAGGAACTCAATTTCATCGGCCTGACCTTTGATCATGTCGTTGTCCCAAAAAGAGCTAGCGCTCTTGAGGTGGCGTATCAAATCGTCTGGGTTACTTGTGTCCAGCAGAAGTGCGCCATCCATCGCCGCGTCGAGGCCGTTATCGAAACGTGAGCCAGTGGCCTGTAACTGATCAACTACAGCAACGACTGGGTCATTTCCGATTCCCGTGTTGACGCGAAGGTTTGACGGTAAATCTTCAATGTCGCTCAAAGGGTGGCCGTCGTCAAGCTTTGTCAGGAGTCGCTCTATGTAGTCGCGTCTGGCGCCAAGATCCGCATTCAACTTGACGCCCGTCTTCATCGCACTATCGATTTCGCCTGTAAGAGCGGCCAACGAGGCTCGCAATCCACCCTCAGTGTGTTGCGTAGCAGCAAGCATCGACTGAACATCTTTGCCAACAAATTTTCCAACCGTCGTTGAAAATGTATTTATCCCAATCATCATGTCTCCCGCTTTAACCGCTCACCTAGTGGCACACTTACCAATCGCCGATTGGGTACCGCTCTGGTTGAACCCCCCATGGACGACCTGGATCCCGCAATGGTTGCCCCCAAGGAATCCGTATCGCTTTGTCGGTGTTTGGTGTGAGGCCTGTTGCAACCCCACATCCAAAGGGAGTCCCTGAATCGTTGTCGGAGCGCGATTGTGCGTTCCGTTTGACCGGGAGTTGCCTTTGGGCCATGCGACAAGTGCGGGCGATAGATCAAATCTATATAACAGCTGATTTTTGGAAGTGCCTTGGTACATTGAACAGCGCCAACAGGGTATAGTTAGTTTCAGGATGAAACTCACTGACAAAAGCGCCAAACAAGAGCCAGCCAGCGAATCTTCGGTGGAGCGAGGAATGGCCTTCGCGTCGTGTGGTTGGAATCTCAGGCTTGTTCTTCTGCTCGGAGAGATTGAAAACGGCCTTCGATTCACTGACTTTCTTGTGCTCAAGGGCCTCTCGCGTCGCGTGCTGGCAGAGCGCATGGTCGAGCTGCAGGGGCGGGGCATTGTCTGTTCAGTGCCCTACTGTAAGCGTCCCTTGAGGCATCGCTATCAGCTGACGGACCGCGGCAAGTGGTTGTACCGCAACCTTGTTGACATGCTCGATATTGCCGGGGGCGGTGCACCAGCTATCGCCGAGTTTGTTGAGGCTGATGCGATTGGCAGCGAGCATTCGGTTGGCAGGCACTCGTTTAATCGCACCAATCCCACGCTTGAGGACAATCAGCAGCCCGTTGAGGGTATCGAACACCCCGTTGAGCAGCTCCTCGCTGGCGACCCCACCGCAGCGCGGGAAGTGTGGCAGCAGACTTTGGGTGACGTGCACAGGTACGACAAGCGGTACAGATCCTCGCTGATCGAGACCCTCATTGCCTACCTGAATGCGAACGCGAGCATCAGCGTTGCGGCGGCCCGGCTCTACGTGCATCGTCACACGGTTCGCTATCGCCTAGGGCGCATCCATGAGCTTTCAGGGCTGGACGTCGACAATGTTCATGATCGCGAACGTCTGGTTCTTGCTCTGCGTGCACGGCGCGTTCTGGGTGAATGAATTTCATCCCTGCGGCCAACGACATTCGCATTGCATCTGGGTAATCTACTCACGTGCGGGGGCAAACATCCTGCTGACAGAAAGGGACATTCAGAATGGCAGCAACAGCGAAAACTGAACAAAACGGGAGGCTCACAATGACGAAGGAAGATGTGCTCAAGGCAGCGCGCGACGAGGGCGTGCGCTTCGTTCGGCTCTGGTTCACCGATCTCGTAGGTCGAGTTAAGAGCTTTGAGGTTCCCACCAGCGAGCTTGAGCTTGCTCTTGAGCAGGGCATGGGATTTGACGGATCGTCGATCACCGGCTTCAACAACATCGAAGAGTCAGACAGCGTTGCCATGCCTGACCCGAACACCTACCAGGTGATGCCTTGGAAGGTAGCCGACGGAAACATCGTCGCCCGCATGATCTGCGACATCGTTGATCCAGCTACCCATGCACCTTATGAGGGCGACCCGCGCTGGGTGCTGAAGCGAGCCCTTAAGCGAGCTGAAGACATGGGCTTCGACACATTCAACATCGGGCCAGAGCTTGAGTTCTTCCTGTTCAAGGATGCCTCGCCAGAGCTTGAGGTACTTGATCGTGGTGGTTACTTCGACTTGACCACTCTTGATGCTCAGGGTGACGTGCGTAAGCAGGCAGTGCTCGCGCTCGAGCAGATGGGTATTCCGGTTGAGTACTCTCACCACGAGGTTGCGCCAAGCCAGCACGAGATTGACATTCGTTACTGCAATGCACTCGACATGGCTGACTACGCAATGACGTACCGTGTAGTAGTCAAGGAAGTTGCATCTCGAAATGGTCTTTACGCGACGTTCATGCCGAAGCCACTTTACGGCGAGAACGGCTCAGGTATGCACACGCACTTCTCGCTGTTCAAGAACGGTGACAACGTGTTCTACTCGCAGGATGAGAAGTGGCACCTCTCTGACACGGCGCGAAAGTTCATCGCGGGTGTGCTGCGGCACTCAAGCGAGATGAGCGTCGTGTTCTCCCAGATCGTCAACATCTACAAGCGTCTCGTGCCAGGCTATTAGGCTCCTGTCTACATTGCCTGGAGTCGCAG
>CAYTTD010000023.1:0-10690 GCA_964440595.1 uncultured Gaiellales bacterium | reverse complement strand
ATCATGATAGCCGACGCTCCGCCATATCCCGAGCTCCTGGCCGCGCCAACGGCGGAAGTGCCAGAGGGGCTGACTGTTGAGGCTGCTGCCAGGAAGATCTGGAGCCCGAACTTCTCTGTTGGAGTCCTGGCGTGGAGATCTAGCGTAGTGCTGATGGTTATCCTTGAATCGCTTGTCATCGGCACGGCGGAGCTGCGTGAAGTTGCCTTGCTTATGTCGGTTTTGTTGGTGCCAACCTTCTTTTCTGCGATACGAGGGTTTGGATTAGCGGTACCCGCACGAGTCTTATCGGCCTGGCCCGCTATCGACTTCTCCCTTGTTGTGCCCGTCCTTCTCGCCCCTGTCATCATGGACTCAGGTCAAGGCGCCATCATGTTGTTAGCTCCTTTATTTGTCAGCTCCACGCTGATCGTGTGGTCAGCACGAGAGCCGGGCAATGGCATTTATGTGGGCGGGTTGTTGATTTTGGTCTCCATCGCTGCAGCGCTCGCAGGTGATTCGTCACACTCGCCAGTCGAAGTGCTTCGCGGTGTATTTCTTATTGGTTTTGTGGCAGTAAGCTCTGCTGGTCTTTTCACGATCATCAACAGAATCGGGGCGCTTGAGATTTCAACAGAGCTCTCACGCGAAAGGGATCGTTATCGTCGTGACCTCCACGACCGGTTGGGTCAGGCATTGTGTGGGCTGCACTTTGAGCTGCAGGCCATTCGCCTGTCTGAACCCGACGATCACACGAAAAGCCGGTTTGGGTCTCTGGCCAAGGGTTATCACCAGGCGAATGAGATGTTGGGTGAATTGATTTCTCAAGCTGATGAGCCTATGGTGGCAACGGGTATTGAAAATGCAATACGACACGAAGCTCAGCAACTGTCGTCTCAGGCGGGAATTGACATCACGGTGAGCGTTGAGGGCGATGTGTCGTTGGTGAAACCAGCGCACAGAGGCCACGTTGTGTCTGTGATCGGTGAAGCTATGACAAATGCCATGAAGAATGGCAATGCAACAATGATCTCAATCGAGATGTTGGTTGTAGGCGACACCTTCACGGCCACTGTTACGGACAACGGTGTTGGGTTTGAGGTGCCAGACGGCAAGGTGCCCGAAATGGTTGGTCATTACGGCTTGCGACAGATGTCAGAACGGGCACGACTTTGTGGTGGTGCTGTGGCCATTGCATCGGCTCCGGGTCATGGTACGCGCATTCGCCTGACATGCCCTGTAAGCGCAGATGATCCTGACAAGACTCTGGAGCAGGATGCCTGGTCTATCAGAGATTCGCTATCACGGTCTCTCACAATCTTGCGATGTGCACTATCCGCCTTCTCCCTCACGTACCTTGCGTTTTTCTCCGATGCACAGTGGGTGCCAATAACGGCGTCCATGAGTTTTGTGTTTGTCGTAGGGGTTCTTCCCTGCATGGCACCCAAATCCGCAAGGAAGCTGTTCACTCGAATACCGGAGGCAGCTTCGCTGGTTGTGGTTCTGGAACTCCTCGCTGCTCTGCTGATGGTCATGTATAGCCTGCCTCCACTAACCCTGCTTACTGCACCACTAACGCCGGTGCTGGCAGCTCTTGTGTTTACCAGGCGCAACGGTGTTCGAGCAATTTGGGCAATGGTGTTGTCGGCTGGTGCTTTGGGTATTGCTTTCTCTAGTGCATCGTTCCTGCCAGACTCAGCGGGAATACTCACCGCTGATCTGCGAATCAATCTCTTTTCTTCAATGCTATTGGGCGCTGGAGGTATAGCAGCCGCAACGGTGCTGGATCGGCTGGAAACATTGCAGGTGAGGGTTCGCTATCAGGGAATCGCAAGGCTTCGACGGGGTATATCAGTGAACATGAGCGGTGAGCTACGCGATCTTCTCAATAACCTGGAGACGCAGGCACGCGACCTTTCCAGATCAGACGTGCCGCCCTCCTCGTTTTTGGACGCAACGGACGGCCTGGAACGCGATTCATCGAAGCTCAAGAAAAGATTAAGGTCGATTGTTCACCAATTGGCAGAACCAACACAAGGAAGGAAACAACATGTCATCTGAAGCTCAGGTAACCGTGGTTGTGGTTGACGATCATCCGGTAGTACTCGAGGGGTTGCGGAAGGGTCTTGGGCAACAGCCAGGGATTGAGATACTTGCGGCTTGCAGTGAAACAGGTCAAGTCCTGAGAACTGTTGCGAGACATAAACCAAACGTGGTGTTGACCGATCTCAAAATGCCTGATCGAGAGCAGGGTTTGCAGCTGATTCGCAACATAATGGATGGGCACCCGAATACCCGGTGTGTTGTTCTGACCTATTCCGAGGATCCTGATGATCTCTTTGAAGCTAACCAGGCCGGTGCAGCAGCTTACGTGCTGAAGGACTCTGGTCTGGAAGAAATAGCAAAGTCTGTAAGAGTTGTTGCTGCCGGCGGCCGGCCGCCACTGAAGCCGGAGCTGGAGGCAATGCTTTGGTCGCGGCTACGAGAGACTGCAACCCAGGGTCGGCCCTACAACCTCACCGATCGAGAGTGGAACGTCCTGCGACTGATCTCACAAGGATTCACCAACCAGGAGATCTGTCAGCAGCTGTACCTTTCAGGGCGCACGGTTCGGCGAGCGGCAACCGAGATTTTCAGGAAGCTTGATGTGCGCAACCGCGCTGAAGCAGCAAGCTTTGCTACCCAGAAGGGGTGGTTCCTGAATTAAATAGACCTAGCGGAGCTGGGCGGCAGTCAATAAACCTTGGTGTGTAGCCAGGAGTAGGCGCTGGACGCACATTCGCTACCGATGAGATTGGCACGGGATCATAGCTGACAATTGATTTCCTCTTTCCGCCGTTGATCCTGGAAATCAGACGCGGAACGATGATCATCAGCACCAAAGCTTCCGGCAAAACGTTTAGCGAGTTGTATCCGAACGAGTACACGATGATGGCAGCGGACACGCCGTTCTCATGATGCTGTGGAGCAAAAAAAATCGCTCCGCTGAAAGTAAAAACTGAAAGGGACAAAAGCTGCGCAACCAGTATGAATATGCGCTGCATCACTACAGACATTCCGATGGACAGTCCACAGAAGGCTAATACCACCCAGGCAATCATGTAGTCGAGCAATATCTGGATCGGATGAACCACCGTTCCGCCTACCAACAAATGACAAGCGCCGGCTATGGCACCGGTTTTCACCGCAACCCTGGCTCCTGATGTGAGAGCGATGACGACGATTGGCAGCGTCGCGAGCGTCACACTCCCTCCTGACGGGAGTTGAACGATCTTGAGTTGACCCAGCGCCAAGCTACAGGCTACGGCCGCAGCAACATTTGTTTTTGCAACTATTGACGAGATGTTTTGCACCGAATCATCTTCGATTGCGGTTATTGCATGCCATTCGAACTATCCCCAGATTTGGCCAGAATTGCCGCACAAACTGGCCGAAATCAATTGTCAGCCCGTAGGGGCAGGTGCCGGAGCCGGTGTCGGGGCCGGCGCGGGAGCCGGCGTTGGTGCAGGGGCAGGTGCCGGAGCCGGTGTCGGGGCCGGCGCGGGAGCCGGCGTTGGTGCAGGATTTGGCGCAGGCTCAGGAGTAGTAGCAGCCGTGTCTCCCTGGGTAGAACCACCTTCGCCGCTATTGGCTGCATCCCCCTCGCCCTGTTTGTCGGGCTTTGCGTCTGCGTCTTTGTCCTCTTCTTCCTTTGCAACCGCATCTGGGTCTGAGCCGTAAGCAACATCAATTCCGGGTGTGTCGTCCCACGTGCTGGTGAATGGCATCCAAAGCTCTGTTCCACGAACCGTAAACCACTCACGCCGATTCACCTTGTCCAGAGCTGTTCCCATGAACTTGCCCCACATCTGTGCAGGAAAACTGCCGCCGGCAACGCTCACTCCATGAACTGAATACATTGGCGTTGGTGTGTTGTAGCCCATCCACACACAGGCGGTCAGTTCTGGAGTCATTCCACAAAACCATGCGTCTTTGTGGTCGTCGGTGGTGCCTGTCTTTCCAGCCGCCTGCTGTTGCGAAACCCTTGCTGACGTACCTGTTCCGCCGGCCACGTTGTCCTGGAGAATCTCAACGATCTTCCATGCCTGCCAATCCTGCATGACCCTTTTTCGCCTTGGGTATTTCAACTGAATCTTTCCACCGCCGGCGGTTTTAACGAACCTTACAGCTCGTGGTTCGATCCTCACCCCGCCGCGTGCAATAGTGGAATAGAAGTTGGTCTGCTCCAAAGGTGTTACAACCTGCGACCCAAGACCTATAGACCACACTTCCTCCAGCGGGCTTTTGATTCCCAGTTCGTGCGCAGTCTTTGCAACCGTCTCAGCACCCATGTCCATAGTCATTTGTGCATAAACAGAGTTATCTGATGCAACCGTTGCAGAGCTGATGCTCATGCTGCCGCGATAGCTGTTGTCATAAGTCTTGGGCTCCCACCAGTCGGAGGATCCTGCATACCTGATTTTGATTGGCCTGGATGTGTAGTAATTCGTGTCCGGATCAATGTTTTGTCGAACGAACGACGCGAGAACCCAGATCTTCGCCGATGACCCCGGCTGTCGCCTTGCCTGCGCCGCCCTGTTGAACTTCGACATTGCATAGGTCTCGCTCGATGCCATCGCCTTAATCTCGCCAGTTTTTGTATCAAGCACAACCATGGCTGCGGATGGGTCGCTATCGAGGTAAAGGGTGTTATGAATCGTGTCCACTGCGAGCTTTTGTAATTCCGGATCGATAGTGGTGTGAATTCTCAAACCACCTTGCCTTATGTACTCAGCTCCATACTGCTCGATCAGCTGCTGCTCTACAAAATCAAAGAAGTACGGCAATCGCCTTGATTTATAGATAGCGCCAGCCTTGAGTCCCAGTGGCTTCGCTGCGGCTTCTTTGAATTCGGATGCTGAGATTCTTCCTGTCTCAAACATGGCACGCAAAACATCGTTTCTTCTGCCAATCGCAACCTTGGGGTTATTGAATGGATCATAGGTTGTCGGTTGCTGAGGAAGGCCAGCGAGCATTGCTGCCTCATGGAGCTCCAGATTGATTGCCTTCTTTGAATAGTAAGTCTGCGCAGCTGCCTCGACGCCATATGCGTTGTTACCAAAGAAAATCACGTTGAGATAGGTCTCAAGAATCTTCTGCTTTGTCCAGATTTCCTCCAGCTCCATGGCAAGCGTTGCCTCTTTAGCCTTACGGGACAACGTCTTCTCCGTGGTTATTTCCTTGTAAAGGTTACGCACCACCTGCTGGGTGATCGTGGAAGCGCCCTCAACCGTGTCGCCTGCCTCGGCGTTGCGCATGGCCGCCCTGACTATTCCTTCAGGATCAACGCCATTGTGCTCTTCGAATCTTCTGTCCTCGATTGAGATGGTTGCGTCGCCAATCCACTTTCCCATTCTTGCGTATGGGATGACCGTTCGGTTCTGATCCGAACGAATGACGCCCATGCGAGAGCCGTCAGAAGCGTAAATCATGGAGTTCTCGCCGATACGCTCAGGCTCCAACGTGTTTATGCTGGGCCACTTTTCGTCTCCCCGCAAATATTCATAACCCGCCCACGTCGCCAAGCTTGCAGCGCCGACCGCTGCCACCATGATGCCGGCTACTATTTTTCGCTTCCGTGCAGCGGATGCCCTCCGTTGGGCTCGCTTTTTCCTCATTGTTCTGCTCAAAAGGAATTACTCCAGATCAACGATTTCCAAGGTAAGTATAGATGCCCGCTACGTTACTTCGATGGACTGATCAGACACTGAGGCCGGCCACGGCCACGTTGAGCTAATTGTCTTCGATTCGGAAGTCCTCTGGGGATACGCCTTCAAGGAAGTCCCTGAACTCCGATAGTGTCTCTTCTGACACAGACTCGCCGCTCTCAAACTCAATTGAATTCTCGGCGACGATGTCCTCTGAAGCCAGAATGGTGGCCTTGGTTCTGACCGCTATCGCTATCGCATCGCTTGGCCGGGAGTCCAGCTCCACTATGTCTCCGGAGGCAGTGCGCATCTTTACCGCAGCAAAGAAAGTGGAGTCTCGAAGCTCGGTTATCGCAACTCCCTCAATCTCTGCGTCACTAGCAGCAATGGCACTCACAAGAAGATCGTGTGTGGTCGGGCGCGCAGGAGTTGCGCCCTGCAGCGTCATCAGGATCGCAGCGGCCTCAGCGTGACCAATCCAGATTGGCAGGAACTTGTTCTCCAAAACAGTCTTCAGCAATACAATGGGTTGCTTGCCTATCATGTCGAAGCTGACACCGTAGATAACCATTTCCACCATCGCTTCGACCCTCCGACAAAAACTAATGGGCGTACCTGGAATCGAACCTGGGACCTCTTCCTTATCAGAGAAGCGCTCTAACCAACTGAGCTATACGCCCTCATTCGTGCTGGAAGTATCTCACAAACCTGCCACTTGCCGCAAAGCAGGGCTTGCCGGCGCGTGCAGCCGCTGGAATTCCTTGTGGTTTTCAAACGTGAACTGTACGTGTACGCCTCGTTTGCCGCTCTTCACCTGCACCCTCTTTGCTCCCAGCTTGTTGCAGAGAGCTTCGGCTGCGGCGAGGGTCTCGCTTGGGATTGCCTCCCTTTTTGCTCCCTGTTTTGTGTTGTGGGAATTCTTCTCCGACGCCATTAGCTCTGTGTCACGTACAGAAAGACCCTTTTTCAAGACCTGATCAGCGATCTCCATTTGAGCGTGGCGGTCGCTGCACATCAACACAGCGCGCCCGTGGCCCTCTGAAATCTTTCCCTGCTCCACCATATGCAGCACCCTGTCTGGAAGCTCAAGCAGTCGCAATGTGTTTGCAACAGCAGATCTGCTTCTGCCAACGTGTTTGGCTACTTCTGTTGCTGACATGCCAAATTCATCAACCATCATCGCGTACGCACGAGCTGTTTCCACAGCGTTCAGGTTACTCCTCACCAGATTCTCCGCCAGGGCCATAAGAAGGGTTGATCGGTCGTCAGCGTCGCGAATCACCACCGGCACCTGTGTCAGCCCGGCCGCCTGTGCGGCAATCCAGCGTCGCTCGCCAGCAATAATCTGGTATTTGCCACCTCCAGGGCGCACTACAATCGGCTGGATGATGCCGCTTGCCGTAATCGACTCTGCCAACGCATTAATCTCTTCGCTGTCGAAGTGCTTACGTGGCTGATCAGGGTTCGGCTCTATTTCAGTTACCGAACAATTGTCAGTTTTGGCACCCGGTTCTGTTGAATTAGCCGGCGTGGCGCCCAACAAATTCATGAGTGCGTTGTTTCTTGTCTGCTTGCCTGTAGATGAGGGAATTTTCATGTCCCAAAACTACTCGTGGGATCGGACGCACTCGCGCGCGAATAGCCGCCTGTCAATTCGTTGGTTCACCGCCGATTGGCTTCTTCTTTGCCAGGCCCGTGCGGCGTGGGTATCCTCTCGCGCACTTCTTCTTTTTTCTTCCAACAAGAAGTGCCCCGTCTTGCCGTATGGTTGATGGAGCAAGAACCGAGTGCAGGTCTCCGATGCCCAGCTCATCTTGCAGCAACTCCGCGCTGGCGATTCCTTCCACTTGTTTACTGGTGGTCCATAGAACGGCATGGCCGCCGATCTTAAGGAATGGCGCCGCATATTCAAGCGCTGTATTGATGTTTGCCACCGCCCTGATTGTCACTATGTCCGCGGCGTCCATCAGATTGTTTTCCAAGGCAGCCTCCTCGGCTCTTCCCAGATGGATTCGCACGCGGCCAGCAACACCTAGGCCTTCTGCTGCGCCTTTGAGAAACTCACACTTCCAGGCTAGCGACTCGACGCATGTGACTTCAATCTCTGCAACCGAGACCGTGAGAGGGATAGCGGGAAAACCCCCTCCAGAGCCGATGTCAACCATTTTCACAGGCTGGCTTCCTTCAAAGATACGCCGTAGTTCTGGATCAGAGAGAGGAGTGAGGCTGTCTTCTACGTGGCCAGCCACATCTTTTCGTGCTTCTTTTGAAACCAGTCCCCGGGGATAGTTTGCGACCCTGTCTGCATAATCGATCAGCAGTTTACGGGCAGCGGCCGTTAGCTCCGGAAACAATGGGTCGCCGGACGGCTTGGTCCCTTCGCTCATTTTGCCGGATAGACCACAAGGTGCCGGTCGGCTCCAAAGCCGCTTGACTCCGTCTCAACGTCGGGGTTGTCTTTCAGATGCAAGTGAATGACTTTACGTTCGGTGTTGGTCATTGGGTCGAGATCAACGGGGTTTCCGGTTCTAGCTGCCTTTGCAGCTGCGCGATCGGCAATTTTTATGAGCTGCGATGAACGTCTTTCCTTGTAGCCCTGCGCGTCCACCTCTACTGGAATCGCGGACTCCATATTAGCCATAACCACGGCGTTTGCCAGGTACTGGATCGCGTCAAGGGTCTGGCCGCGCTTCCCAATGATTAGACCGATGTCATCTGCTTCACCGTCCAGGGTGCCAACGACTTTGTCTCTGTCCCTGTCATAGCGCAAATCAACTTCCAGCTCATCAGAGACGTCGAGAGCGATTAGCGTCTCCTCCATGAATTCTGCGACTGTGTCCAGAGCCTGTTCGACATCATTATTGGTTTTTTCAACGCCTTCTTCTGACATTTTGTCTACCGCTTTCGCCGATTGTTTCTTCTAGCCTCAGGGGTG
The DNA here is from genome assembly GCA_964440595.1 of uncultured Gaiellales bacterium. Classification (GTDB taxonomy): domain Bacteria; phylum Actinomycetota; class Thermoleophilia; order Gaiellales; family SKUG01; genus CAYTTD01. Next base: position 2,089 of record CAYTTD010000023.1, on the reverse strand, counting down.
GTGTTTTTGGGCTTGCTTTCTGGCTTGGAATCCTGCCGTCCTGTTTTTGGCTTTATCACCTTCTGGTTACCTTTTTTGTCTGGGGGCAGGATTATCTCTCTGTCGTTACTCGTGAATGTCATGATCCCAACGTGTTGCCCAACGCTCCACAGGTTTGTAGTTATCCAGTAAAGCATCAAGCCAACCGGAAAATTTATAACGAAGGGCAAAAATATGAAAGGCAGTGCGTACATGATCATCTTCTGCCTTGGGTCGTCGCTTGTTGCCATTACCTTCGACGAGAAAAGCTGAGAGGCCGCGTAAATGGCGATTAGCAGGATCCCTTGCCAGCCGGCGTCGATTGAGTCCAGGCGGATGTCGCTTACAAAGCCGAAAAGCCACGAGTATTGGCCGTCGTGAGCGCTGTCGCCCTTTCCAAGATCTTTTAGCACAAAGAAAAGTGAGAAGAAAACAGGTAGCTGCAGCAGCAATGGTAGGCATGATGCCATGGGGTTGATTCGATTTGCGCGATAGAACTCCATCGTCTGGGCGTTGAGTTCCTGCCGATCGTTCTTATACTTTTGCTGTATCTGTTTCAGGTAGGGCTGAACTCGCTGCATCGCCAGCATTGACCGGGTCTGCTTTATGCCCAGAGGAAGGATGATGATTCTGACAAGGGCTGTAAGCGCGATGATGCTCCACGCCCACGACAAGCCCATTGAGTGCAGCTGCACCAGAACGTCTTCAAGGAGGTTTTCAATCGGTTTCAACATAACTCGTGTTTGCTCCGCGACGACCCGAAGCGCCGCCACTCTATTTTTCTATCTTTTGCTGGAACTTCGTCGATTCCCCCGTTACTCCAGGGGTTACACCGCACAATCCTCAAAGCGCTCAGCATACTACCTTTTATTGGTCCGTGGGTTTGAACTGCGCCCAGGGCGTAGTGGGAACAACTGGGGTGGTACTTACATCTTTGTGGGGTCAGCTTACTCGTCAACTGAAACAACTTGATGGTTACGACAATCAGAGCCTTGAGCGTTTCACGTGAAACGCTAGCCGCAGAGGCCGCGACGTGGATGCAAAATCTATTCGCCATTTTCGGTTTTTTGCTCTGGGCTGTCTTCATTCGGTCGCTCTTCCCCTAGTAACTCAGCAAGGCTTCCAAGCAACCAATCCCAGCCTTCTTTCTCCAGAACTACAGGAAGGCCGGGTTTTGCAACAACGACCACATCATTGTTGCCGAGTTTCGGCACGAAGGTCTTCATTGCCTCGAACAACTGCCGTTTTGTTTTGTTGCGAATGACCGAATTGCCGACCTTTTTTGAAACAGTCACACCAATCCGGGGCGGTTCGTCCACAAAAGCGCCTTCTGTGCTGGGCCGGTCGAATCTGTAGACCACCATGTGGCGGTTTTGCCTTGACCTGCCTTGTCTATAGACGCTATCAAAATCGGCGGAGCGGGTAAGTTTGCCCTTTTTCTGAGTCATGCCGACCGGTGCGCTCCCTATGCAGAAAGTCTTTTTCTGCCCTTGGCGCGGCGTCTTTTGATAACCGCACGGCCAGCCTTGGTAGCCATGCGATTTCTGAACCCGTGTCGTCTTGCCCGTCGTCTTTTCTTGGGTTGGAAAGTTCTCTTCATTCGATGAACTATACCTGATGTTGGCCTTTTGTTGATTCTCTCGAGGTTTTGTTGTCTTTCTGTTTGCTTTCTTTTCTCTTTTTGTTGAACCATGTAATTCGGACAGTGGCTTTATGTATCTTCAATTCCCGCAACAAACGCAAAAAACCATGATTGGCGCATTGTATTCGTGTGTACGCGTACGTACACTGTCGTTTGCATAAGTAATGCTGGTTGGTCAATGAATAACTCCCCTGATTCAAAAACATATGCCCCTGACGAAGCTTGGGCATCAATGGTGCCCCTCATTCGGTCTATGGTCGCGCCCAGTGCGTTCATGAGCTGGTTTGCAGATCTACATCCAGAGAAGCTCGACCAGGGTTGTCTGGTTCTGACCCACAAGCTGGAGTTTGTTGCCCAACGAGTGAAAGAACGCTACGGCGCGCTTTTGAATGACTGTGTCGCATCTGTGTTGGGTGGTGGCTTTGAATG